>CAZILN010000282.1:0-12422 GCA_964540005.1 uncultured Bacteroidaceae bacterium
GCCCCCCAGCTGGTTTACCTTTTCAGTGGTAAACTGGGCCACATTGCCTGAACCTGATACAAGTACTGTTTTTCCTTTCAGAGAATCACCCCTGGTATTCAGCATTTCTTCCGCGAAATACACGGCTCCGTAACCTGTGGCTTCAGGACGTATAAGACTGCCGCCGTATTCCAGGCCTTTTCCTGTCAGGACCCCGGTAAATTCATTACGTATTCTTTTATATTGACCGAACAGAAATCCTATTTCCCTTCCCCCGACACCTATATCCCCGGCGGGCACATCTGTGTTGGGACCTATATGGCGGCACAGCTCGGTCATAAAACTCTGGCAGAATCTCATTACCTCGTTATCGGATTTTCCCTTTGGGTCGAAATCAGAACCTCCTTTGCCTCCTCCCATGGGAAGAGTGGTCAAGCTGTTTTTAAAAACCTGCTCAAAGGCCAGGAATTTCAGAATGCTGAGGTTTACAGTTGGATGAAAACGCAGGCCACCTTTATAGGGACCGATAGCAGAGTTCATTTCTATACGAAATCCCCTGTTAACCTCGATCTCTCCCTTATCATTCATCCAGGGTACCCTGAAAAGGATGACCCTTTCCGGTTCTGCAATTCTTTCAAGGATCTTTGCATGCTTGTATTTTGGATTTTCTTCAATAAAAGGGATTAGTGATTCTACGACTTCCTGAACGGCCTGATGGAATTCAGGTTCGGACGGGTTTTTAGCCTTGATAATGGCCATGAATTGTTCTGTTCTTTGATCCATAATAGATTTTATTTCTGGTTTTGAAAATATTCCGCTTTTTGAGAAAACTAAAGATATATTATTTTTTTAAAAACTGCTATACAGCATATTTGAAGATTATTATAATAATGCATACTGACGGCATATATTTCCACTGACCCTGCATTAAATGGTAATATGATGAATGAGAACCGTCTGGTCTGCCTGGTGGCACTGGGAATGGTACAGGGTGTTGGCAGTATCACTGCCAGAAGCTTAATAGATCTTACCGGGGATATTGAAGCGATTTTCAGGGAAAGTTCCCAGGCACTTCAGAAAATTCCCGGTATAGGACAGCTCCTGGCACAGAGGATACGGGACAATACCCTGCTTACCAGGGCTGCCGGTGAGGTTGATTACATCCTGAAGCATAACATCAGGGCCATTTCTTACCTGGACCCGGAATACCCCGACAGGCTTAATCAGTGTCATGATGCCCCCATCATTTTGTATCTGAAAGGAACGTTGGATCTGAATCCGGCCAAGATTATATCTGTTGTAGGCACCCGGAATCCATCGGATGCGGGCATCCATCACTGCCGTCGGTTGATAAAGGGACTGGCTGAGAGGCACAGGGATGCGGTGGTTGTCAGCGGGCTTGCTTACGGGATTGATATCTGTGCGCATCAATCGGCTCTGAAAAACCAGATGGAAACCCTTGCTGTTCTTGGTCACGGATTCCGGTACCTGTATCCGGTCGTTCACAGGCCGGTAGCTGGCCGTATCGAAAATGAGGGTGCCCTGCTGACTGAATTCAGCAGCAGGACAAAACCCGAACGTAATAACTTTATCCGGAGGAACAGGATCATTGCCGGCATTTCAGACGCCACACTTATCGTTCAGTCCGGGATCAAAGGAGGGGCTCTGATCACAGCTAAAATGGCCGGTGACTACAACCGGGAAGTATTCGCTGTTCCGGGCCGGATAGAGGATAAGCATTCTGCAGGATGTAACCGCCTTATTAAGACCCATGGAGCAACACTGGTGGAAAGTTCGGCCGATATTGAATACTTGCTGGGCTGGTCCAGCAAGTATGAGCAACTGAGACAAACACAGGATAACAGGTATTATGAACTGGGTCCTGATGAGAAGATCATGGTAGATATAATGAGAGATATGCAGGTACATTCAGTGGATTCTCTATGTATCAGGACTGATATGCCGGTCAGTAAGGTATCATCCCTCCTGCTGAAGCTTGAATTCACCGGCTGGGTATACTGCATGCCGGGGAATTCATACAAGCTATGCAATTAATTTACAGCAGTGAGTTAACCTAAAGGTTTATATGAAGATAGTTGCCTGGTCAGCGTGGCCAGTTCCTCCCTGGTCAGTGAAGTGATACTGACAGGCGGATAACTGGCAACAGACTTTTTCAGGACCTGCTTGAGGATCAGAATTTTTTTCAAACCCATCATCTGGTACTGGATCTCAAAACCGGCAAACCTGGATTTTGGGATCTCAACTGACTTCCTGCTTCTGGCCATGGGACGCAGGGGATAATACCTAACTATTATATTACTCCCGCTGTCATTGAAGTAGAAATAATTCTGTTGTCTGAAAAAATTGAAAATGATGATCAGAAAATAAATAACTGCGACGATTATTATTAAATGGTTTTTGTCCAGTCCCAGTAGAAGGTCTTCAGCCTGGCCGGAAAACAGAAGAAATATAATAATAAGCGTTACCGAAATGGCCAGGTATAACTTTCTCAGGTAGATCTTATAGGATGTTTTTTTATTATCAAAAGTCATAATTATTTAGGATTTAGCCTGTTTCCTTCGTTGTTTTTCCCTGGTTATCAGCTGCAACTCACGACTTGTCTGTCCGGCTATAGATGTATTTTCTTCTGTGCGTCTGATCAGGTAAGGAAGAACACTCCTGACCGGACCGTAAGGCAGATACTTTGCCACAAGATAACCTTCATGTGCCAGGTTGAAGCTGATATGATCACTCATTCCGAATAACTGTGAAAAATAACATCTTTCATCATCCCTGGCAATACCATGCTCCTCCATTAACTCTGTGAGATATAAGCTGCTCTTTTCGTTATGCGTACCATTAAATATAGAAATTCTATCAATATGTTCCACTGAAAATTTAAGGGCCCTGTCATAATCCAGGTCAGTGCTTTCCTTATCGGGGTGTATGGGAGAAGGGTAACCCAGCCTGGCCGCCCGTTCCCGTTCCCTTTCCATATAAGCTCCCCTGACAAATTTAATGCCCAGGTAAAATCCTTTCCGGAGGGATGTCCGGTAATCCCGTTCCAGCATTTCCAACCTGTCGGTACGATACATCTGGTATGTATTGTATACGATAGCCCGTTCCCTGTTGTACTTTTCCATCATTTCAGTTACTACCTGGTCTATAAAATCCTGGTAACATACATCCTCGGCATCAATCATTATCCTTACCCCGTTATCAAAGGCAGTTTTACACAGCCTGTCCACCCTGTTGCGGAAATTCTCTGCCTCCTGTTCTTCTTCCGGGTTTAGCGCTGAACCGGCACTTTTTTTCTCCAGGATCAGACTGCGGGCAAATGCAGTTGGTTTGAAAACGGCGAAAGGAATATTCTTATTATCAGCGGCATTGATCACCGTACGCAGGGTTTCCTCAAGGGCAGCTTCAATTTCTTCGGTTTCTTCTTTGCCCTCCACCGAATAGTCAAGAACCGACTTTACATTAAATGCAGATAACTTTTCAATAACAGGCAGACAATCCCTTATGGTTTCCCCTCCACAAAAATGCTGGTAGATGGTTGGTTTGACAATCCAGTTGATAGGAAAACGAATATTAATTGCCAGATGGGAAAACATACCGCCTAATTTTACCAGTGCCGGGCTGGAAATGGCTTTGAAAAGCATATTGGCTTTTCGGAGTTCTTTATTTGACTTTATTTTAAAAGCAATCTCAGTACTTGAAAAGGATACCATATGGAATAAATTTATCACCCGCAATTCAATAATTCCCCGGGTATTATAATGTTTTAACAAATTAATTATGATTCTTTTTAAAAATCTATGATAAAGATCAATTCTTTTACATTTGTTTTATGCTTCAAATAAATTTATACTTTTTACAGAGGAAAAGTACTACTTTTAGACAGATATTTTCAATATATATAGGGCATGCAGTACCGAATTAAAAAACCTGTACATGATACCAGGGGGTCCATTATACTGCCTGCATCAAAAAGCATCAGTAACCGCCTGCTGATCATCAACGCCCTGTCAGGGAACAGGTGCAGGATAAGCAATCTGAGTCAGAGTGATGACACCTCCGTACTTGTTAAGGCACTACAGGATACTGCTCCGGTTAAGGATATAGGGCTGGCCGGTACGGCTATGAGGTTTCTAACCGCCTATCTTTCTATCACACCCGGAACATGGATACTAACAGGTGCTTCCCGGATGAAACAAAGGCCCATAGGGAAACTGGTAGACACACTGCGGGATATAGGGGCAGATATTACTTTCCTGGAAAACCCGGGATACCCCCCGCTCGAGATCAAAGGCAGTAAGATTGAAGGCGGCAGCTGCCGGATAGACAGCAGTATCAGCAGCCAGTTCATATCGGCACTGTTAATGATTGCCCCCTGCCTGGATAAGGGGCTCATTATTGAGCTGGATAACAAAACCATTTCTTCCTCATACATACATATGACCTTGGGATTGATGAACCGGTTCGGAATTGACTATCACTGGGAGGATGATATCATCAGCATAGCACCCCGGGAGTATGTTCCGGATGCCATTGAAGTTGAAGCGGACTGGTCGGCAGCTTCCTACTGGTATGCCGTGGTATGCCTGTCAGAAGGAGCAGAGATCAGTTTACCCGGACTCCATCATGACAGCTGGCAGGGTGACTCGGTATTGCCACGGCTGTTTGATGCATTTGGGGTTGAGACTGAATTCAACCGGGAGGGCATTCGCTTGCGGAGCACCGGGATTGTAACCAAATCTTTTGAATTTGATTTCCAGAACAATCCTGATCTGGTTCAGACATTCGTGGTAGTATGCGGATTGCTCGGGATCCCGTTCAGAATGGAAGGGACCCAGACGCTGAAGATCAAGGAAACCGACCGGATAGCAGCCCTGATTACTGAGATGAAAAAACTGGGGGTTTACATCCATGCTGAGCTCTCCGGATCTGCTATTGAATGGGATGGGAAAAATAAAGGGGCTGTAAGGGCAGAGGCTATAAATACCTATAAGGATCACCGGATGGCCATGGCTTTTGCACCGGCTGTCTGGAAGCTTGGAGAGATAGAAATAAGTGATCCTTCTGTGGTCAATAAATCATACCCGGGATTCTGGAACGACCTGGCTGCCTTCGGATGCCAAATAGGGTATTAATGGATATCAGTATTTCCTTCTTTTATCCTTGAAGAAATCCACCAGCAATGAGGAGCATTCTTCCTTCAGTACACCTGAGCGTACCTTGGTTTTGGGATGAATAATGTTCTGTACTATACCGGAAAATCCTTCTTTGATATCCACGGCACCGAAAACAATGCGCGACAGATGGGCAAGTTTTGTTGCAGATGCGCACATGACACAGGGTTCCAGGGTAACGAACAGGGTACACTGGTTCAGGTATTTGGAACCCAGGGTGTTGGATGCTGCGGTGATAGCTATCATTTCGGCATGGGCCGTAACATCATTCAGTGTTTCTGACTGGTTATGCGCCCTTGCAATGATCCTGTTTTCAACGACGATGATGGCTCCAATCGGAATTTCCTGTTTATCCCGGGCCAGGCAGGCTTCTTTCAGGGCCTCCCTCATAAAATATTCATCGGAAAACAGAGGATAATTCATCAGTAGTGTAAGCTATCTCGAAGAATAATTATAATTTCGCAAATTACTTTTAGATTCACAGATTCGCAAATTATAAATAACAGAAATAAAACTGACATATCATGTACAGAACTCACACCTGCGGTGAACTAAGGCCGGATCATATCAATCAGAATGTTTCCCTGTCCGGTTGGGTCCAGAGAACAAGAGACCTGGGAGGAATGACTTTTGTAGACTTGCGGGACCGCTATGGAATAACACAGCTGGTCTTTAATTCTGAGACAGATGAAGGCCTTTATAAGCAAGCCAGAAAGCTGGGTCGTGAATTTGTGATCCAGGTTAAGGGTGTTGTGGAAGAAAGAAGCAGCAAGAACCTGAAAATGTCAACCGGGGAGATAGAAATCAAGGTTGGAGTTTTAAATATCCTTAATCCGGCCAGCCTGCCGCCCTTTACCATTGAAGATGATTCAGATGGGGGTGATGAACTGAGAATGACCTACAGGTATCTTGACCTGAGAAGGCCCAGTATCCGCAAAAATATTGAGCTGAGGCACCGTATGGCACAGGAAACCAGGAAGTATTTCGATTCACAGGGGTTCATAGAGGTGGAAACGCCGGTCCTTATTAAGTCAACACCGGAAGGGGCAAGGGATTTTATTGTTCCCTCACGAATGAACCAGGGTGAGTTTTATGCGCTTCCCCAGTCACCCCAGACCTTCAAGCAACTATTGATGGTGGCAGGATTTGATAAATATTTTCAGATAGTGAAGTGCTTCAGAGATGAGGATCTGCGGGCAGACCGCCAACCGGAGTTTACACAGATCGACTGTGAGATGTCATTCGTGGAGCAGGATGATGTACTGAACACATTCGAGGGCCTGGCCAGGCATTTGTTTAAAACTGTCCTTGATGTGACCATCACAGAGTCCTTTCCGAGATTGCTCTATGATGATGCCATTGCCTTTTACGGGACTGATAAACCAGACCTGCGGTTTGAGATGAAAATTGCTGAACTGACTGGCATGGTCAGGAATAAAGGATTCAGGGTTTTTGATGATGCCCAGTACATAGGAGGGATCAGTGCACCCGGATGTTCGGAATACTCAAGAAAGGACCTCGACCAGCTGACGGATTTCGTTCAGAAGCCACAAATAGGTGCGAAAGGATTGATCTATATCAAATACGATAAAGATGGAAGTTTTAAATCAACCGTCGATAAATTCTTTGATCAGGAAGATCTGAAGCAAATTGCCGGGGCCTTTGATGCAGTTCCCGGTGATCTTGTCCTGATCCTGGCAGGAGACCGCATACGAACTCTGAAAGCACTGAGTGAACTCAGGCTCGAAATGGGCGACAGGCTGGGATTGAAAGAACAGGGTAAGTATTGTCCCCTGTGGGTAGTTGATTTTCCACTGCTGGAATGGGATGAAGAAACTCACCGTTACCATGCCATGCACCATCCTTTCACATCACCGAAGATTGAGGACCTGCATCTATTTGAAAGTGAGCCCGGGGAAGTTCATGCCAATGCCTATGACCTGGTGATCAACGGCGTTGAGATAGGGGGTGGTTCCATCAGGATACATAATAAGGAGCTTCAGCAACTTATGTTTAAAAATCTGGGATTTACTGAAGAAGATGCCAATTCAAAATTCGGATTTCTTATGAATGCCTTCAAGTTTGGAGCTCCGCCACATGGAGGCATTGCCTTTGGATTTGACCGCTGGGTTGCCCTGTTTGCTGGACTTGACTCCATAAGGGATGTCATTGCTTTCCCCAAGAACAATTCAGGGAGGGATGTAATGATAAATACTCCCTCAGAAGTTTCTGCTGATCAGCTCGATGAACTGGGGATTAAAGTTCTGAAAATTTAAACCTCTGAAATAGTCCCATTCATAGTATTGGTTCAAAATTCGGACCTTATTGTTAATAAGTACGGGAGGGAAAATAATACTCTGCCTGTAAACATGAGTAATTTAACCCGGGATTTTAACCACCGTTATTTGACATAATATTTTACATCATGTTGAAGGTCGAGGAGAATAAGAACCGGCATTACATCAGCATTATAAAAACAACACGAATCAATTCCTTTGTGGCAGACGGATTGAAAGACCAGCTTCTTGAAATGGTCAGCCAGAAGAAGAAAGAGGTAATACTCAGCCTGAAAGGAATAAAATTCATTGATAACGCCGGATTTGAAACAATTATGTCTGTTGTGAAAAGGGCGCGTGATAATAATTGCTCTTTCAGGATATGCGATGTTTCACAGGATGTTTATGAATTGTTTCAGTTAATGAAGCTGAATGTTGTTTTTGAAATCCATCCGGAAAAATCAGCAGTTATCAGCTAAACACATTATTCCACGTTGTACCTGATTTCGGCTCTGCCCGGGATCCCGGAATCCGAGACTCCTTCAACCAGCACCCAGAAAGTGCCTTTTTTCCCGGAATTATAAAAACTCAGCCATGCCTGTCCTTCTTCATCACACATAATTACAGGATGCCAGAATAAGGTGGTCCGGGTATCTTCTATAAGATGGTCAAACTCCGTACCGTATCTGGGAGAATAGAATTCCCGTGCCCGGTGGTAACCATGCATCCTGAAATCGATCACCCCTCTTTTCATAAATCTCCCTCTTTTTGTAAAAACCGCAATAACTCCATTGGCTCCACGGGAACCATAAATGGCTGTTTTAGGGCCTTTGATGATCTCTATACGGTCTATATCAAGAGGATTTATGCTCTGGATTGCATTAACATCCACAGGGATATTATCTATAAGATAGAGGGGTTCCGTACTGAGAATAAATGAACTGGGCCCGCGTATCTGGACGGAATTCCCGCTTACCATTACCCCCGGGACACGACCCTGGAGGATTTCAAGTACTGAACTATAAGTCCTCATGCTTTCATCAACCACAATCACATGATCCGCTTCGTTGTACAGGCCTTTAAGTATTACCTGGCTGGTATCTTCTTTCTCTTCTTCACGGGGTCTGTAAACATTACTGCCCTGAACGGTCATTTCTTTAGTATAAGAAGAATAAAGAACCTCCGACTCCGGCCTGGTAGCTTCATCTATGTAAATAACAAGGTTCTTTCTCCCGTTCAGACGACGTGCCGATATTTCAACATACACGGTGTCTTCATAATCCGGAAGTTCAAACTTATATTCCCCCCTGGCGTTGGTCCGGGAAATGAATACATCATTAAATTCACTCAGAACAGTCAGTGTTACGGGCAAGTTTTTCAGAGGAATGTCAAAGAACTCTTTTGTGATTTTCCCGGTAACCATGAGTCCCTGTTCGATCGGGTAATTGATCTCCATGCTGTTTGTTTCGGTGACATCCTCCCAGCGGAATCTCCTCCAACCCTGGGTCATCATCAGGTAATCAAGGTGCTGGTTTATTTCCCTGCTGTTACCATCAAAGTAATAATCAGGATCCTCTACCAGTCCGGGCAGATCCGAAGTCAGCCACAGATTGCTTACAATGTTCGCCTGGAAATCCCCGGATTCATTAGACAGATCCCTGTCAGCCACAGATAAGTTGAAGTTGCCCCTTACAGGCTGATTATTTTCATCACTTATGTGAAATTGCATCTCTACTTTCTCCCTGATCTGATAACTTCTTTTAATGCCTTCTATCCTGATAGTGAGCGGTTTTTGATTTTTAACAAATACCAATCTTTCGCATCGGGGAACCAAGTTTGCGAGCTCGCCGGAGCCAATACTCTCCTGGTCAAACAGTGTGAGATGCAGGATGCCGGTAGGAATGGCCCGTTTATCAATAGTGGAGCTTATCTTTCCCTGCACGATCTGCAGTTCCCCGGAATGATATACTTTTCCCCGTACATGAGCTACCAGGTAAATCGTGGAGGATTTAAAACTGCTGCTGATATCAATCCGGATCTCATCTTCCTGCAGGTTGTCTGCTTTCAGTATATAACCTTCAGATAATACCTCAGGGAGTTTAAACCTGCTTGTTCTGCCCCCTGAAGTCTTCAGCTCGGCATAGTATTTTTTCCCTTCCTCGGGGGTCAGTTCAAAGGCTCCCATTCCAAGATGACTGCTTGAAAAACTTACGATCTGGTTTTTCTTATTGTCAAAGATGGTCCCTTCTGTGTCAATCCCTATACCCAGGTCATTAACCGCTTTAAAACCTACCCTGGAGGTGAGTCCGGCTACCAGGTCCCCACCTTCCGGGAAAAACTGAAGATCGGTTTTCTCTGCTTTCCTTATACTCTTTTTCTTCAGCTGTTTGTTGGCATTTTTGTCATTCCTGTAAATTGTTGCAGCATGCTCCGGATTCCAGATATTAAAATGCTTTCTGAAGAAAAACTCCTCGCCAAAATTCCTCATCCAGTTGGTATAGGCCATTATCTCATAGATCCCTTCTCCTATGGTATCGGGAAGAGAAAAACTTCCATATGAGTATCCGTCTTCAATTTTACAGAGATGGGTCAGCAAATTCCTGCCAAATGAATTATTGACTTCAAGATAGAGGTTCTTGCTCAATGCTGAGCCCTGGTGGGTAGTTGCGTCAAATATATAAGCCTTGTACCATATGGATTCACCTGCCTGGTAAGCCGGTTTATCCATGCTGATATATACCTTTTGCTGAGGGTACTTCGTATAAAATGATTCGATCAGATCAGGGATCCTGCTGTTGTTCCCTGTAAAAACCAGGCTGCTTGATAATAAGAGGAAACCTGAAGCTGATACCGATGCAATTATTCTCCAATCTTTTTTCATAAATTCTGATCCTATAGATAATATTACCCGGGATTAAAGGATAAGGCAGCTAGATCTTATTCAACTCTTCCCAGTATTCCAGGGCTCTCCTGGTATGTGGAATAACTATGGTGCCCCCCACCAGGTTCGCTACAGAAAATATTTCAAACAATTCTTCAGTGCTAACTTTGTTCTCATAACATTTTTCCAGATGGTATTTAATGCAGTCATCACAACGCAGGACCAAGGAGCTCACCAGACCAAGCATTTCTTTGGTCCGCGCCGTCAGCACTCCATCCATGTAGGTATTGGTATCAATGTTATAGATACGCTTCATTACCTTATTGTCTTGTGCCAGGATTTTCTTGTTCATTCGTTCCCGGTACTCCCTGAAAGAATTTACTTGCTTGCTCATAAGGTGCTCAAGTTACGAAAATTTGTAATTTTGGGGAATACGGACATTTATGAATGCCGGCCAGGAATCCATACATTAATTTAAATAATAAATATGTCAGGACACAGTAAATGGTCAACCATAAAACGGAAGAAGGGTGCCGCAGATGCAAAAAGATCCAAACTGTTTTCAAGGATATCAAAAGAAATCCAGATCGCGGTAAAGGAGGGTGGTCCTGATCAGGAAAACAATCCCAGACTACGTATGGCCATTTCAAACGCCAAAGGAGTTAACATGCCCAAGGATAATATTGAAAGGGTGATAAACAAGGCGAGTAAGGAAGACGGCAACCTGCAGGAGGTAACTTTTGAAGGGTATGCACCATATGGAATTGCCCTGTTTATCGAGTGCCTTACAGATAATAACAACCGGACAGTCAGCAGTGTGAGAGCCATTTTCAACAGGCGGTCAGGGAGCCTGGCTACCAACGGATCAGTCAGTTTCCTGTTCGAGAGGAAAGGTGTTATAACAGTCCCTCAGGGAGACCTCAACGGGGAGGAATTTGAACTTGAGATAATTGATGCAGGAGTGGAGGATGTGGTTCTTGAGGATGGTTTCTTTATCATTACCGTTCCCCTGGAGGACTTCGGAAATGTACGCAAGAAACTCGAAGAGATGGAAATCGAACCTGAAAATGCTGAATTACAGAGAATACCTGTTGAAACAAAGACACTGTCAATAGAAGAAGCCATTAAAGTCCTGAAGATCATCGAGGAATTTGAAGACGATGATGACGTACAGAATGTGTTTCATAACCTTGAGGTTGATGATGAGGTCCTGGCTGCAATGGAGGAATAAAATCCTGTTTGATCCAGGTGATGGTGAAATTGCATGAGGCAATGCCAAAGAGATTACAAGAAGCAGGTATCCCTTCTGATCTATTATATTGCTGGCGTAGAGAGTAACAGTGATATCAGAAGAATTTTTGGAAGATATGAATTTCAAGATAAATTGTTATAGATCAATAGTAGTTCTAATTCTTTGTGCTTTCTGCTGTACTTGTGAGAAAGAAGAGAAAGACCCCTGCAAAGATCTGGTCAATGGAGTGTATGCGTATCCTGAGGAAGAAGCCCATGGATTATCAATGGAAGAATCCGTTGAAATTTACAAAATACCCGGTCCTATACTTGATTGTATATCCACAAAAGGATTGATTGAAACCTGTCTGGCTTATCCTGAATTTAGAGTATTATGGGCTTATAGTCCTCTCCAGCTAGGATTTGATGTGGTTGAATCTTATTGCAACGGATTTGCAGAATTATGGTCAAGAACAGATGCCTGTACTATCCTGATACAAAAATATGCTCAATTGGATCCAGCAGGAATTAATGAAGAATGGTCAGATTTGGAAATTGGAACATTTATGGCAAACATAATACATCATGAAATAATTATCGCACAAAATGAAATTCTTCAACAGTTATCAGATTTTGAAAAGTTAGAATTAATAGAAGAAGTTATCAATAAGAATAGCACAAAGTTTGAACTGATTGACCATTATACTATTGTAGGCATGCAGACTTCCGTGGCAATACTATCACGGATAATGTATAATGACAATTATGAACCATTCATTTCAGAATTTCCCAATGAAATGCTACAGTTACATATTGTGATTATTGATATCAGAGATTTTGAACTTATTGATCTAATCCTGTATC
>CAZILN010000283.1:0-1527 GCA_964540005.1 uncultured Bacteroidaceae bacterium
AAACTGCAGTGGGAACTGCCGATCATCTGGATTATTCACCTGCACCACTTGATCAGACAACCCTATTCAGGAGAATAGTCCAGTCAGAAGCATGCCTTGACACAAGCAATACCCTGGAGGTAACAATTGAGCAGGCAGTAACAATTATTCAGCATCCGCTTGATGACACGGTGTTAACTGGTAGTTCAGCTATCTTTACGATAAAGGCAGAGGGCAGCCGGCCCCTGTATTACCAGTGGTACCATGACAGAGACCTGATAGGTGGAGAGACTTCGGATTCTCTTGTCGTTCATAATGTCACAGCAGCCGACCAGGGAGATTATTATTGCATCATCAGCAATGCCTGCGGCGAAACGGAGAGCCAGTCAGCAAGCCTGCTGCTTAAGGCCCCTGAAGGGATAGCAGATACGGGCAGCGATCAATATATCAGGCTGTACCCGAACCCTGCCAGCGATCTTCTGTATATTGACCATCCGACTGGCAGGGATTTTGAAATCCAGGTTTACGACCTGCTGGGTAACAGGATCATGGTATCCAGGAAAGCAGCGGTGATTGATATATCTGTTCTGTCAACCGGGATATACCTGGTGAAATTTCTGTACCATGATCACCCGGGGGTTAAAGTTGTAAGACTGGAGATATCGAGGTAATCTCAATAGGAATGAACATAAATAACAGAAACTCCATATTATAAAAAACAGGCGATGACAAAAAAAAGATTTACCGGCTTTTTATCAGAATGGTGGATCGTTCTGGTATTCATCTTTGCAAAACTGCTTTTCCATTTCATCACCAATACCAATTATGAATTGCACCGGGATTCTTTCCTGTATATTGAACAGGGGAAACACCTGGCCTGGGGTTACGCATCCACCCCGCCTTCCATTGGTGTTTTTGCCGCAATTGCCCGTTTTCTTTTTGGTGACACCACCTTTGGGATACGTTTCTTTCCTGCACTCACAGGGGCTGCTTCGATCCTGCTGATAGGGATCATGGTTAAAGAAATGGGTGGAAGATCAATGGCGCTTGTTCTGGCCTGTTTTGCCTTTTTGATCTCCCCGGCTTACCTCAGATCGAACACATTGTTCCAGCCTGTTTCATTTAACCAGTTTTACTGGCTTCTTTCGCTTTTTTTTATTTTCCGCCTGATAAAAACAAATAAACCTTTCTACTGGATCCTGCTGGGTATCATCGGGGGACTGGGAATACTGAACAAACATTCCATCCTGATATTCCAGGCAAGCATATTTGTTGCCTTCCTTGCCACCCATCACAGGAGATGGTTTAAAACCTGGTATCCCTATGCTGCTGCCCTGATAGCCCTTGCCATCACCCTCCCCCACATCCTCTGGCAGCACCAGCATGACTGGCCGGTAATACAACATATGAAGGAACTGGCTGAAACACAATTGGTACATGTAAGATTCGACCTTTTTCTCCTAGAACAGATCCTGATGAACCTGCCGGCTGTAATAATCTGGATCCTGGGTTTGTACTTTCTGATATTTCATAAAAAGGGAGACAGGT
>CAZILN010000284.1:0-25813 GCA_964540005.1 uncultured Bacteroidaceae bacterium
AACTCTTCATCCAGAAATCTCTGAATGATTGTATTCTTCGGGTAGCCTGATGATGATATTCCTATTCTCATTCAATATTTCAGATCTTAATGAATCCCGAAAACCAATTGTGATACTCTGTGCAAATAAATTAACAGGCAAGGTAAGGCCAAAGGCTGCCGCAACCATTACTATCAGGTAATTGTTAAGGATTTTTTTCATTAGCATTGCTGGTATTTTCGAGGTAGAATTCATTATTCATTTTTTAGTCATCCTTAATGCAGCGGATTGAATAGCCCCTGTAAAAACCTGAATAATCACGATTTATACTGGAAGTATTATTATCCAATCCACGAAACCAACCGTAGCCGTTCTGCGAGGTGGACCAGAATCTTGCACTGATACCCATACTCATGAATTCACCGGAGCCATGACGAAATCCTCCGGGCAATGCATTAAATCCACTCTCATTTGTTGCTCCTGTATTCGGACTTTCCCAAAACTGGGTTCCTTCCCGCTTCATTTTGCCCCCTTCTGTTGTTCCCCTCCATTTCTCTGCATCAACTTCTTCCTGGCTCATACCAAGAGACATTTCAAGTTGTTTCCATTGGCGGTCACTCGGCAGATGCCATCCATCCGGACAAACGCCCTGAACCCCGCTCGGAATAGCATCACTGCCTTCCGCACCGTTCAAAGCTGCCCCCCAGGTGTACAGAGCTCCGTAGATATATCCGTGTGTGAGAATGTTATCATACCAGCAGTATGCCTGGTCATCGAGGCCAAAGTCAAACCAGGTCCCCTGATCCTCAACCTTCAGAATTTGAGTTCCGTCAGGATATTGGGTAACCCTGAGATTATCAGCCATCCAAGTCTGATCACCGATCTTTACGGTATTGTAGAAATTACCTTCAATATCGGTTAGTGTATTCAATGAAGATGCTGCTGTGGTAAATGATTTCTCCTGTCCGTATTCAGGTACAGAATTACTTATTACGTAGGCTCTGACATAATAAATTGTACTGGGTGAAAGATCAGATACAGTATCCATGAAACTCCCGGTCAATTCCCTTGAACCTAACTGGCTTGCAGCAGAATCTATCGTAAGATTTTCCGATTCAGACCAACAGAATCCATGCTGTATGATCTCATAGTCCCCTATACTGACAATTGTACGGGTAAATATGTATATTCCTTCCCCATCTGAAATTATTTTATCTGTTGTAACCGAAAGTATGTTCTCAGATTCTAATGGCTGGCAGGCATTCAGTGGAGGGAGGAAGCTTATAATTCCTGTCAGTATTTTTACTGCATCAGGATAATCTATGTTCCTTGTATCGGTCATTCAAGATCTGTTGCTGATGAAGACTCAGTTTTTTTCAACTACTGAAATTATTCAGTTGGTTCAATAACCAAGTATTTCCCGTTCTGATCTACCGTAATTTCATCCAGCGTGAGGATACGTTCTGAATTATATACCTCTTTGATAAAATCATTATCGTTTGCCAGAAACAGTATCCATCCCCAGGGCATGAACCAGCTCCATTGTGGCTGTTGCTCCAGGGTGTCCAAAGAAGGGATTTCACCCACTTCGCCAAGAGTAATTGGTTTTCCATTTCCTAATACCACTAATTGATCATGATGCGATTGTTTGTAATCATTGCGATAAACATCGGCAGCAAGTATATCGACATATTCATTTCCAGGAAAGAAATCTTCATATGGCCAGGCTTCATCTCCGGGGATGTCCCGGGGGGCATTTGTATTCCAGACCCAGATGAGATTATTTAACTTATGGTGGTCAGTAAAATAATCATACATCATGATCCACAGGAGCTTGAATCCCTGTTCCCCTTTATGGTTGCACCACCAGAACCAGACACCGTTCATTTCGTGATAAGGCCTCCACAGCACAGGAATATCGGCTTCCTGAAGTTGTTTCAGGTAGCCGGCAATTTTATCAGCACTTATTTTCCAGGCGTCATTAAGTTCGGTACCCTCGGTTACAAGTTCATTCCACTGTTCAGGTGAGGGACGGTTTTCCATAGCCCAGATGGAAGAACCATCACAGCAATCACCATCAGTAGGAAAGCAACCATGCCACATCAGGGTAATGATATGCCCCTCGGCATGGCGTGCTTTTATTTCTTCTATGGTTATATTACGGGCCTCTTCAAGGCTGATATCCAGAAATTGGGGTTCCCTGGAAATCCTTGGAGGTGGCGTGGTGGAATCGGTCCTGGCCGTAGAATCCCTTCGAGCTATGAAAGCTTTCCATGATATAGCCGGTAAGTTGGCTGGGCCACAATGCTGAAACCGCATTGCATTATCCCCTTCGACACAAAAGCTGAAGTCTGAACCCCAAACAATGGCTTTCTTACCTGTAATTTCTTCCAGTTCATCTGAAAATTCCGATCCCTTGCCTAAAAAGTTATGCTGTCCTGAAAGAGTATATTCTCCCTGTATATCCTGTATGAAATTAAAAAGGTTAACGGTTTTTTTTGTTGAGGCCGGATTGATGAGGGGTATATATTTCTTAGCTCCCTCATTGTTGCATGAGATTGTACCAATAAGCAGAATAATTGAAAAGATACAGAGTCTGGTTTTCATGATTATAGAGTTAGTGAGGATTAAATATTTGAATTACAAGTAAAAGGTATTCTGAAAGCTTGTTATTTGTCAAACGCGGCATGAGATTTAATGTCTATCTAATTTAAATAGCCCGGCTCCAATATTATCCCCGGGTGAACCAGGTATAATGTGTAGATAATCAATTGGCAGGGGTGCATCCGTATCAGCTTCTTTTTTCCTCAGTGAAATTTCGCCTTCTTTGATAATGTTGCTTTCCTTCATTACAAATTCCTTTGGTTCCACACCTTCCTCTCCGGCTACTGCCTGATAATATTGATTATTTACTACGACACAATTCTCAATGGAGTATTCTGTTTCATTGAAACTGTTTTTTATCCAGAAATGCTTACAAGCGGATACTATATTGTTTTCAAAAACAAAATCCTTATCCGGCCATGCGGTCCACACTCCGCTTTGAGATGCACCAATAATAATGGAATTGGTGATACCATTCCCGGTCTTAATAGTATCTCCGCTGTCCTGCCAGAAGACAACACTGTTTCTAGCCTTATAGAAGATGCAATGATCAGCTCTGATTTTATTGCCATGAGCAATTATCCCTACCTGAAGATGAGAAGCATCATCATCGCCAATAAACAAACATTGTTCCACCAGCAGATCTGTTTTTTCTTTATTAAACCTGGCGATGGGAAAATACCTGGTGTTCGGGTAAAAATAACCGGGGAATTTTATGCCTCGGACAGTAACATTGCTTTCATTGATCAAGAGACTAACAACATAGTGATAGTACTCGTCAGGCACTTCCCCCTTTACTGAATTACTTATAATGACCGGCATTTGTTCGGGTGTCCAGGATGTATCGTCAGGTAAGACACTAGCTTCGATCACAATCCGCTTATCAGCCATCTCTTTTTCTGTCGAAATTGATACAGGGCTATCCAGGACATAGATCCCAGGATTGATCTTTATGATGTAAATATCATTTTCCCGGTTTTTAATTATCTCAGCCGCTTTATGGATAGAGAAAACAGGGGCTTCTTTTGTACCTGAATTATTGTCATTTCCAATATTACTGTCAACATATATTGCCTGCGCATGAATGAATAATCCCCAGATGCAGGAGATAAAACTTAGGCACATCATTTTTATCATAGCATTTATATTATATTTTGGACAGTAAGTGGTTGCCCATACTGGTAATTACGGGGAGGGAAGCAGGCGTAACGTCCATGGTCTATTATTTAATATAAATATACATATCTTCCGGAAATCTGTAGATTTGTTCTTATATCCAGTCCCTGTTACCGGGGTGAAGACACTCTCCAATCATCCATTAACAGGGGATCATAGGAAACCGTATCCTTTTCACAAGCTGAAGTGAATAACATTATCAGGCAGCTCTGCTGCGAGAAGAGTCAATTGCTTTTATTGCTAAGCCTGGGTTGCTCCGATTTTAGTGTCATTGAACAAGCACCAAAAACCGGGCCATATTACAGTTTTTTCACTTATGATCGGCATAACGCCACCAGGCGATAGTACCGAATAATCCTGCAAGAATAGTAATACTGTAGATAAGGTAGCTGATAATACCGGGTGGCGGGATGGCTTTGCCGGCTACCCCGCTGTACAATGCAGGAAGTGCCCAGGGAAACCAGAAGGAGAGACCCGGAAGACCTACAAAAAGCAACTGTGTCAGGATCATGATCAGTATGATAAAGCTGATGGGAAGCATATATCCCCGCCCAGCACTTGCCACAAAAGCCACTGGAGTTATTAGCAAGGCGTTCAGAATAGCACAAACCAAATATTTCGACAGGAAAGGGTATAACGCACCGTCAGTCCATCCTGGGATCCTTACAGCCAGACCGGTCAGGAAAGCTGCTATCAGGACGGTCAATGAAAGCAGGATAGTCCAGATAAAGACTATGACCAGCTTTGATATTACGATGGTAGAGCGGGGAACAGGAAGTGCAAGAAGGTCCTTTATCGTCCTGTCAGAAAATTCCCTTCCGAAACACCAACTGGCAATTATACCGGATCCTATGACCCCTACTGTGAGGATTATCTGGATCAGCAAGTCATAAAATGTCGTCCAGTCGGATCCTCCCAGAAAGGATGTTTTTGCAGTCATCGTAGCAGACCGGCTGGCAATCTCCGGATGCATTGACAGGAACATTAACAATCCCATCATGATCCCGATAAAAATGAAAAAGTAAATGGATATTGGCAATATCTTCGTACGCCTGACTTTTAGGACTTCCATCCACAGTGCTGCCTGAATTCTTTTCATGATTGTTGGCCGTTGGTTTGAATGATACGCAGAAAGTAATGTTCAAGATCCTCTTCTTCCACCACAATTTTTGTTAGTGGGAGTCCGTGAGATGAAAGTAAAGCCGAAACCTTTTCCGGATGAGTGATGGCTGTTTCTCCTGATATCTCGATGCATCCGTCAGGTAAGCTGACAGGTGAATAATCATTCCGGCTGATAATTTCCAATGCCTGCTTGTTATCAAGGGTGTCCACATGAAGGGACCTGTACCTGGATTTATCCAGGGTATCCACCTCTGATTCCCGGATCATGTGTCCCTCATGAATGATCCCGATCCGGGTGGCAAACCTTGAAATTTCTTTAAGTATATGACTGGAAATGAAGATGGTAACGCCATGATTAACAGCAAGATCAATGAGCAATTCCCTGATTTGAACTATGCCTGCAGGATCAAGACCATTGGCCGGTTCATCCAGGATAAGGAGGCCGGGCTTATGGATCATTGCTTTAGCGATTCCCAATCGCTGGACATTGCCGAGAGACAGGTTTTTAACCTTTATATCCCTGTATTGCCCCAGATTTAGTTTTTCAATCACTTCTGCCAACTGGACAGGATCTTTCAAAAACCTGAGCCGGCGGAAAATCTCCAGGTTTTCAAATACGGTAAGCTCAGGGTAGGAGTATGGTAATTCCACCAGATGACCCACCTTGTTCCAGAGATTCATATCACCCGGATCAGCTATTCTGCCAAAAAGGTAAGTTATGCCGCTGGTGGGTCTGATCATTCCAAGCAGCATGCGGATGGTGGTGGTTTTGCCTGCACCGTTTAACCCGAGGAATCCATATATTTCTCCCTGTTTTATGTTCAGGTTAACAGCTTCAGCAGCATGTAGCTCTCCGTAGTGCTTGGTGAGGTTTTCAGTGTGGATTACTTCGTTCATTATTTCATTTTTATCTTGTCATACCGAACATTCGGTCTGTATAATGTTAAAAAAATATCAGGCTTTCAGTGTTTCATAAAAATTGTCCCACAGCGAGGCCAGTTTCCTGTCAAGGTCTGCAGTATTGCTTTCCATGGTCAGGTTCATGATCAGGCCATCACTGGTAAACATAAAGATCTGGGCAATCTGCTTATCGGTCAGGGGTGAGCTGATCTCCCCTGAAGTCCTTGCTTTTCTTATAGCATCTGTCCATGCATCAGTTTCTTTCTGGTGGTAAGCTTCCATTTTTAATCTGAACTCAGGAAAGAGTTTGAATGCATCAAATAAGAGTGCAAAGAAGTTCATATTAAGAAAATCTTCACTATTGTTATCTTCACTCACAAGAAACTGAAACCTGAGGGAATTCACCATTTCAGCATAAGCGTGATAGAAATCGTGCAATGAATCAGATGGGAGCCTACTGAAATCATATTCAAGTATAGCTGAGAAAAAATAGTCTATGATCTCATAGAACAGCTGTTCCTTGCTTTCAAAATAATGATAGAAGGCCCCCTTTGACAATCCGGTTTTTTTGACAATCTCTTTCATGGTAACTTCCTTGAAATTCTTCTGAAGGAAGAGTTTCAGAGAGATTATGAGTATATGTGCTTTAGTATCTGACATAAACCGAACGTTCGGTTTGTAAATGTATAAAGAAAATTAATAATAATCAAAATAAGTTACGGAATGTTTTTCCTGAAAGGATAGGGTGACTATTTATTCCTGGTTGTTATCATCACCA
The DNA here is from genome assembly GCA_964540005.1 of uncultured Bacteroidaceae bacterium. Classification (GTDB taxonomy): domain Bacteria; phylum Bacteroidota; class Bacteroidia; order Bacteroidales; family SM23-62; genus CAZILN01. The sequence continues at coordinate 6,560 of CAZILN010000284.1, forward strand.
CACCGTTACCGCCGCGGGTTCCATAAACAGCGGCATTACTCCCTTTTAATATATCAATAGTCTTGATCTCACAGGGTTGGATCCAATTGATGCTGCTGACTTCTATACCATTGAGTATTAAGAGTGCCTGTACCTGGCCGTTGAATGAACCGCTTCCCGCAATAATTATCTCTCCATTGCTTATCGTTACCCCGGAGAACTTGGCCCTGATCAAATCGAAGATGTTAGTATAATTGCAATAGTCATTATTCTCCTGTTCAAGATGGCTGACTGCATAAGTCAGATCTTCCTTACTGATGTAACCGTATCCGACAGCCTGTTCCCTGTTGGATTCTGAATCAATAAAAAGCAGGTTAATTAATAATGTGTCAGTATCAGGCCCAACCCTTTTGTTGACCGGCCGGAAAGTCTTGGGCTTAATCCTGATGACATCTTTCTCATAGCAAACAATTGAGAATCGTCCGAGCGAATCGGTAGTAATGGCCGTTTTGGCCTTTTTTGCAGTCACTTCAACATTCTGAACAGGATAGGTATTGAATACAGTAATTTTTCCGTAGACTACCTTGTTCTGTGCGAAAACAGAGAATGTTAGAAGCACTCCTGTCAATACAATTATTATTCTTGATGTTGTCCCAAACTTAGTTGAAATTTAGAAAGGAAGAATCAGCCTTTGACTAGCTGATTCTTCCGGGAGGTTCCATAAAATGTTAAATTTATGATCGACTAAAATCAAATTAACATGGAACCCAAGAGTAAAGATAGAGAATTAAATCCTCGAAATTTATCCTGGTTGCAGGAACAATCAGTAGACCTTAAAATCTCATTGCTACAGAATCATTTGAGCATATGCCAGATCATGATCAATGAGCTGCTGGAGGAGGAAGTGACACAGAAAGCCGGGGCCCGTTATAAACGGGAAAAGCCCTTTGATGGACGCTACAGCCGATGAGGTTTTAATCCCGGGAGCGTGCGTATTGGAGATCAGAAGCTCAAAGTGGAAGTGCCCAGGATATATGATAATGAACAAGATAAGAATGCCGTACTGGACCAGGACGAAGATCTGAAACAGTTGCCGGAACCAACAGAGCAATTGATTAACGGGGTATTACTGGGACTAAGCATGCGTGATTGACGGAAGCAAGAGGATCCGTAAAGCTTTAGAGGAAAGTTTCGGTGATAAAGCCGTCATACAACGCTGCCAGTGGCACAAACAAGAGAACATACTCAAATACATCCCTGAGAAAGACCAGCAAGCGGTCAAACGAAAATATCAGCAATCTATAAACAAAAAAAGCTATAAGGAAGCCAGGGAATCTCTGAAAGATCTGAAGCAGGATCTGGAGAAGATCAACTTATCTGCAGCCAGATCCCTGGAAGAAGGATTGGAGGAGATCTTAACCTTGCACTGGTTAGGCTTGAATATGGATTTTCCAAAAGTTTTGCCACAACAAACTGTATTGAAAATTTGAACTCACAGATAGGAAAATATTTGAATAAAGTAAAATCATGGAAGAACTCAAAAGAACGGTATCGTTGGATAGCAGCGGCTTTGCTTGAGATTGAGATAAAAATGAGAAAAGTGAATAACTTTAGGGAACTGGATGTAATGCAAAAAACCATAAAAGAAGAAATAAAAAAACGAACCTCTCAAGAAGGAATTTCAATTAGAAATGGGACATGATCTTATTCTTTTCATCTGGATACTTTTAAGTGTCTAAAGGTACAATACTTTTAGCATAACTTGGAACTCATAGCTTATATTGTGAAGTAGCGCATCCTGATTTTGAATGAGTGTATTTTGGGCATAAGGAGGTTCAAATAAGTACTAATATTACTTTGATGTTAGCCGAAAGGTATGGCACTCTTCTGCTGACCGGAACCTGAGCAGGTAGAAGCCCGGATCATCAAGACAAATAGTCAGCAGTTGTAATCCTGGTTCTATCTTTTTCTTTAGGATTAGTTTTCCCATACTATCAAAGATCTGAATACTGGAACCGGGGAGTGCAGGTGTGCTGAGTTCAAGATTAAATGAACCCTGGAAAGGATTAGGATAGGCGCGTATGGCTGATTCATTCTGATCAATACCGGTGGCACATGCAGGATCGGTACCGGGAAGCACAGTTACTGTCACCGGTTCTGATACTGATGAGCATCCCATATTACTTGTTACCAGTGTATAAATGCCCTCTTCCCCAATTACAATCGACTGGTTGGTTTCCTGCAGGACCGTGTTCCCTTTCTTCCAGGTATAGCTGAGATTTTCACCTTCATTTGCAGTTAACGTAACATTGTTATCTTCACAAAAGGAAAGCTCACCAGAAGCGCTGATGCTTGCCTCCGGAACAGGGTAGACCGTGACTACCTGGACATCCGAGGTATCACTGCAGCTTCCGAGGACAGCCGAAACACTATATCTTCCACTTTCAGTAACAGCAATCCAGTAACTGGTACTTTCGAGGATTGAATCCCCGTTTTGCCAGCTGTATGTCATACCGTATACAGGATTGGTCCTGAGTACAAGCTCGTCTCCTTCACAAAAGACAATGTCTCCCATGGCTTCGATAGTCACCTCAGGCATAGGACTTACAGACACCTCTACTGGATCGGATTTAGATAGACAACCGTCAGAGATGGTAATGAGTGTGTAGCTCCCTGTTTCATTTGGTTCAATAAACGATGCTGCACCCTGAAACCTTACATTGTCCTTCAACCACTCATACTCCAGGTCATCGCCTGCATTGGCAATTAATATTGCAGGCTGTCCTTCACAAAAGGAAAGATCACCCGAAACCGTGATACTTGCTTCAGGCCTCGGTCTGACTTCCACCCGGTAAGGATCTGAAACGAATTCCAATCCGCCTTTGGAGATCACAACTGTGTACGATCCTTTTTCTGAGACAATTATGCCTGATGTTTGATCAGATAGGATTGTATCATTCCTGTACCATGTATAACTCAAACTTGAGTCTTCGGGGGCCTGCAGGGTGATCTTTTCTCCCTCGCACAGGAATCCAGGGGATGAAGGTTGGATAACCACCTCCAGAGGAATCGCTTCATCAAGATAAATATTTATGGAATTGGATAATCCGCTCTGGAAAGAATGATCAATGGTGAAGGTTCCACTTCGCTCAGAATCGCCTGAAGTAACAGTATATTCATAGGTACCCAGGAACCCTTCTATAGAAACCTGTCCCTGATCATCAGAGACGGTATCTATTGCCGGGGTCCACCATTGGTTGTAGATCATATCCTGCCAGACCTCTCCGTGTGGTCTGATGGTCCAGTCTGAATTAAAGAAAGCTGCATCCGGTTTCCAGTGCCGGCCGGCCCAGAAGCCCCAGACCAGAAGTGATTTAACAGAAGCGTGGCTGAAAAGTATGGTCATGAAATCACGGGTATATTCTGCCTGTATATCACGCTGTGTGAGATCAATATCATGTTCGGTGATTTTGATATCCTTGCCCAGTGCAGAGTATCTTTCAAGGATTTCATAGATCCTGGGAATGGAGGTCAACTCGTTGCTGAAATGACCCTGCATGCCTATTCCTTCTATACCACCTCCCAGATTGTCGATATACTGGATAATATCGTAGTAATAATCCTGATGCTCCTTGTTATAACCACCAGCACTGAGAATGGAATAGTCATTAATGTATAGTTTAACACCACGGTCTTTCCTGCGTGTACGACGAAACCAGTCAGCCATCACCTGGTCACCAAGTATATCCTGGATTTCCTGTTCTGAATAGGGTTCATTGATCACATCCCAGTCATTCAACCGGCCCCTGGTGTAAGCGGTCACAGCATCTATTCGATGGTCAATGGCATTGCGAAGAGTAACTGTATCATCTTTAATTGATTCAATGTATTCCGGGCAATACTTGAATGCCGGCCAGATAATATTATGCCCTCTGACAGGAATGTTATGTGTTGCAAGAGTATCAAATGCATTTTTTAGATTGTTGGAACCGGGATCGAATTGTGGCCACTTCAGGTCATTTTCAAACACTACTTCATTGAATAATTCAAAAACCTTATTCCTGTATGTAGTATTTTGGATAAAGTTACTGGCAGCAATGGCAGTGCCGAATCCGAACTGGTGTTTCACCATTTTTATACTAATGCCGGCATCTTTTAAGGCCACCCCCTGTTCATCATAAACGATGATACCTGCCTGCCCTTTCCTGATCTGGTTTATCCTTTCCTCAGCCGGTGCACGCCAGGCAGCATCGGGTGCCTGTCCGATATAAGATATTTCCGTTACAGGCAGATCATTAATACTGAGAGTGTTTTTGTAGTTAAGGAACCTGACACTGGCAACTTCAATGGTCTGGGAAGGGTATCCTATGTGAAAAGCGTAACTTATGGATGAGGCGGCAATAGCTGAACCACATTTCACCGAGGCATAATATTCTTTCCATTCGTGACCGATGGTAATATGATAATACAGTTCTTTGGCATAACTAACATTGTGTTCAATACAGACTTTTAACCCCCCTTCGCCGGTCTCCTCATTTGAGCTGATGGTACGGGCGTAAAATGCCACGAGAATAATGTCATTTGCTGCTATACCGGATGCAGCAGGGAACTTTATCTGGGCATCCCATGTATTTGATAAGGCTGAACCGGTAGTAGCCCTTAGTGCTTCAGTGAAATCCTGGTCCGCAACCGCTACTTCAGTTACTGTGCAACTGCCAATCTTCTGGTAGCCTGAGCCTAATTGTGAGTTAAGCAGGGTCCCTCCATCCGGCACCTCTGCTAATAATGGAACGCATAATATCAGGAGTGTGGAGATCAGGGAGTTTCTGGCTGATAGTATTTTCATTTCAGTTCGTCAATTTTCTGGTATGAGGCCCAGTTAAAACTTGCCCGGGCCGCTGAAGGCGCAAATGTATAGATTCCAAATACAGTACCTACAAATCCGCCGGCAATTTGTGTACTTAATATTTTTCCGTCCAGAGGTTTTCCGGCTGGCGCCCAGCTTTTATTATCCATGCTGTATTCACAAATGATCAGGTCATCCAGGGATTTAATTCTCAGATAGACCTCATCTCCCCAATTGAACTCACTGAGCATTATCCTGCTTATTTCCTCATGTGCTGAGTTCACCGTGAGATAGCTGGCTTCCTTATCCTGTAATACGACAAACTTGTAATAATGTTTCTCATTCTGGAAGGCAATGATACCTGCTTCCATCTCCTTTCCCTTTTCCAGCCTGACTGCAGCAGTGAACTGAGCCCTGGAATGCTGTTGCCTGCGGCCCAGGAATGACGGGTTCCCATTCATATTTATGCTGACAGGACGGGCCTGCATGAGCAGGTTGCTGTTTTTCAGCTCATACCACTTCTCTTCAGGTGTACGGATAAAGATCCATTCCGGCGCCAGTTCCGCCTTATCAAACTCATCGATCCAGTTTTCGGAATATTTGGCAAACGTCAGTTGTTCTGAGGGTGCTGCAGCAGGTAATTCAACTTTAAGAGGAATTACTTTTCCTTTTTCAAGGATCACAGGCCATTCTCCGCTCCAGTCAACAGGAAGCATAAATGTTTCGCGTCCGGTGTTATAATAATTGTCTGAATAAGGCTGGCAGGCCAGAAAAACAGCTGTCCAATCCCCGGCGGCTGTTTGTACAAGATCGGCATGACCGGAAGATGTCACCGGCATAGTCCTATCGGGAGGCAGATCACGCTGGGTGAGGATAGGATTTCCCTCAAACACTTCATATGGTCCCCATACAGACCTGCTGCGGAAAATTACCTCCGAATGCCAGGTACCGGTTCCCCCTTCGGCAGCCATCAGGTAGTAATAATCATTTTTCCTGTAAATGTGCGGACCTTCTATCCAGACGGGTTTTTTCGAAATGTCGGTTCCTCCGTTTACAATGATCTGCCTTTTACCAACCGGTTTGTTAGCTTCCGGGTCAAATTCCTGAATCCATATTGCGCGATGGCCATTGTAAAGCGGCTTATTTTCCGGGGGGGGACCGTTATTGAGGATGTATGCCCTTCCGTCATCATCGAAAAAAAAAGAAGGATCAATACCATCAATTCCGGGCAGCCAGACAGGATCAGACCAGGGACCGGCCGCATCGGCAGATGTAACATAGAAATTTCCACCACCGTCTACAAAAGTGGTTATCATATAAAACAGCCCCTTATTATAGCTGATGGCCGGTGCAAATATACCACGTGATATGCCGTGATCGGTGAGGTTTAACTGAGAAGGCCGGTCTAATACATGTCCTATTTGTTTCCAGTGTATAAGATTGGAACTGTGGAAAACCGGGACACCCGGGAAATAGGCAAAAGAGGAATTTACAAGGTAGTAATCATTGTCCACCCTGCAAATGCTAGGATCCGGGTAAAAACCGGGGAGGATAGGATTTTTTATCTGTGCTTTGGAAAAAAATGTATTCAGGGAAAAAATACACAGTAATAGTGGCAAAGGAAATTTATTAAGGATCATTCGGGTCATAGCCAGGTTTTTATAATATGGATCAAAACTAATGAAATCATTAAGATCATACAGGTTGATCAGTGAAATTATTTATTAATAATGCCGGGAGAATGATTGGTTAATAATAATCATTAATACTACAGGTACTGGTATTGTCCAAAAAAGATACTTATTTATTATATTCACACTTTATCAGTTTACTGGTACTTTTACATTACTTTTATTTACCTGGCATGTTGAACCGAATCATCAATTTCAGCATTAGGAATAAGCTCATTACAATCCTGGTAACCATCACAGTAGCCGGGTTTGGTATATTTTCCGTTCTTCAGATTCCCCTCGGAGCCGTACCCGATATCACAAATAACCAGATACAGGTAATCACTACTTCTACCAGCCTGTCAACCCAGGACGTGGAGCAATTCATCACCTACCAGGTAGAGTTGGAGATGTCGAATCTTCCCGGGGTAAAAGAGATCCGGTCGATATCCAAATTCGGCCTGTCGGTAGTAACCATTGTATTCGAAGACAGGATGGGCACCTACCTTCCGCGTCAGCTGATAGCAGAAAAAATCAAGAGTGCAACCGCAAATATCCCGGAGGGCTTCGGGACACCTGAAATGGGTCCTATTACAACCGGATTGGGGGAAATTTACCAGTATATACTTGACACGAAACCGGGATATGAAGATAAATATTCAATTATGGAACTTCGAACCATCCAGGATTGGGTGGTGAAGCGTCAGCTTTCCGGCATCCCGGGAGTGGTGGAAGTGAATACCTGGGGAGGTTACCTTAAACAATACGAGGTAGCCATAAACCCGGAACGCATCAAGGGTCTCGGAATATCCCTGCTGGAAGTATATGATGCCATCCGGCAGAATAACAGTGTTGCCGGTGGTGGCTATATTGAAAAACAGAGTCAGAGCTATTTTATCAGGGGCAACGGACTGGTAAGCTCGCTTGAAGACCTGGGGAATATTGTCATCACCAATTCCGACGGGGTGCCTGTATTGGTCAGGGATGTAGCCACGGTTCGTTTCGGAAGCGCCAACCGGTTCGGTGCAATCACGGCAAATGGTGAAGGCGAGAAGGTACTGGGACAGATTATGATGCTGAAAGATGCTAACTCGAATAAGGTGATCGATGCTGTTAAAGAGCGGGTGGCAGAGGTACAGGAAACTCTTCCTGACGGGATTTATATAAATCCTATCCTGGAGCGGAGCGAATTGATCCAAAAAACTTCGATGACAGTATTTGAGAACCTCCTTTTCGGTTGCCTGATCGTCTTTTTGATTGTTGTCCTGTTGCTGGGGAACCTGCGGTCGGGACTGGTCATCGCTTCACTCATTCCGCTCTCGCTTCTTTTCACAATATCGATGATGTATATATTTGGCATCGATGCCAACCTGATGAGCCTGGGAGCACTCGACTTTGGGATCATCATCGACGGTGCAGTTATTATTGTTGAATTCATAGCCATAACACTTACCCTTAGCCGGGATGAGCTTGCGACGGCCAGGGATGATAAACGTCAGACCATCATGGATCGTGTCACTTTTCAGGGTGCATCAAAAATGATGAATTCAGCGATTTTCGGACAGGTGATCATTCTTATCGTATTCATCCCCGTACTCTCACTGACCGGGGTGGAAGGGAAAATGTTCCGTCCCATGGCTCTTTCCTTCAGTTTTGCCCTTCTGGGTGCCATGTTTTTCGGCTTAACTTGGTTGCCGGTGGCTTCCTCCCTCTTCCTGCGGCCGGAAAAGGAAAAGCAATTTGCCGCAACCCGCTTTGTCATGAAGCTGTTTTACCGTTCGTATGATCCGGTAATCAGATGGTCATATAACAATAAAAAAGTGATCCTTGGATTGGCCATTGCATCATTGATATTTACAGGATTCATATTCTCAAGAATGGGAGGTGAATTTGTGCCCACACTGGATGAAGGTGATTTTGTTATACAGCCTGTACTGAAGACGGGTACTTCCCTTTCCAGAACTGTTGAAATGACCACCCAAATGGAAAACATCCTGATCGAACGGTTTCCCGAGGTGGATCAGATCGTTTGCAGGATCGGAGCTGCCGAGGTACCGACCGACCCGATGTCGATGGAAGAAATTGACATGATCATTAAACTGAAACCAAAAAAGGAGTGGGTTTCAGCTGACAGTAAGGAAGAACTGGCCAATCAATTCAAAGAAGCATTGCTGGTCATCCCCGGTATTGATTATGAGTTCACCCAGCCGATAGAGATGCGGTTCAACGAATTGATCACGGGTGTGCGTGCAGATTTGGCAATAAAGATCTTTGGAGAGGACCTGGATATCCTGGCTGAAAAAGCCCTGGAGATTAAACAGATGATCACCGGTGTTCCGGGGGCTGCAGACATAATCCTGGAAAAGACTGCTGGCCTGCCTCAGATGAGTGTAACATACAGGCGTAATAAAGTTGCTTATTATGGAGTTTCGATCGAAGAGCTGAACCAATACCTTACCATGGCCTTCGGCGGGGCAGTGGGCGGGAGCATTTTTGAAGGAGAGAAACGTTTTGACATGGTGGCGCGACTTCAGCCCGAATTCCGAAACGATATTGAACATATAAGGAACCTTTATATAAGTCTGCCAGGTGGCAACCAGGTCCCTTTTAGTGAGCTGGCCGATATCAATTATGCCACGGGTCCGGCAAAAATATCCAGGGATAATACCCGCCGGAGGGTGGTGGTGAGCGTAAATGTCAGGAATCGCGACCTGGAGTCGGTGGTGAAAGATATCGGAGAGATCCTTGAAGAAAACCTGGACCTTCCCCCGGGTTATTATATCGATTACGGAGGTCAGTTCGAAAATTTCCGTGCTGCTTCCAGAAGGCTGAAAATCGCCGTTCCAATTGCACTATTACTTATCTTTATTTTTCTTCATTTTGCGTTCCAGTCTTTTAAGGAGGCAGCTATGGTCTTCTCAGCAGTTCCCCTATCCATTGTGGGGGGTGTTTTTCTGCTCTGGATCAGGGGTATGCCTTTCAGTATCTCGGCAGGGATAGGATTTATTGCTCTCTTTGGAATCGCAGTGCTGAACGGAATCGTTCTGATCGAACACCTTAAGGATTTAAAAAAACAGGGTATTACCGATATGCGTGAACGAATCCTTAAAGGAACACGCGAACGTCTCCGCCCCGTTCTGTTAACAGCCTCTGCTGCGGCCATGGGATTTCTGCCGATGGCCATTTCCACATCGGCAGGGGCAGAAGTACAACGCCCTCTGGCTACTGTTGTTATTGGCGGACTTGTCACCTCTACGCTGCTCACCATGCTGGCCCTGCCCCTGCTTTATGCCATTTTCGATGAAATTACAGGTATTCAGCTATGGCCTCCTAAATTCAGGAGGAAAAAGCTAGTTCCACTGATCCTTCTGTTAATGATACCTGCCTTTGTAAGGTCTCAACCTGCAGTAGAATCCACTGGTAATCCTGCAGGTATTAACCTCAACGAGGTGCTGGAGATCGCTTACAGGAATAACAGGGAACTGGCTGCCTACAGGTCGAAAGCCGAAGAGAGTAAGGCACTCATCGGAACCGCCTTTGCTATCGATAAGACAAGCGTATTTTACAATTACGACGAGAACAACATAGCAGCGAATAACTATCCTATCGGTGTTTTCGGCGGCGAGCAGAGATTTGATTTTCCCACCGTTTATTTCAACCAGCGGAGGGTTAACACCATTACGTTTAATATGGCCAGGGATGAACTGGAGAGAAGGAAACGATTGCTCACCCGGGAAGTCTCAAAGGCATTTTATACAGTAGTATACCTGAAGAACAAAAAGCAGCGATACCTGGTGATAGACAGCATCTACACCCGTTTTTCCGATGCGGCCGAATCCAGCTTTAACCAGGGTGAGATCACATACCTTGAAATGCTGAATGCACAATCAAAACATAACCGGGTCAGGATACTTCAGAACCAGCTACAGCATGATATTGATATTGCCATGACCGGTCTGGCGACATTAATGAATTATGACAGCCTGTTCACCATTCCCGATGATCCTCTGGAAGAACTGGTCATACGATCTGAACATCCAGGGTATGATCCCGGATTACAATTTCTGCTGCACGCCATTCAGCTGCAGGATGCAACATTGAAGGTTGAAAAGAACAGGCTCCTGCCAGATATGACCCTCAGCTATTTCAACGGGACCAACAAATATGCCGGTGCAAGAAACTACCAAGGCTTCCAGGTGGGTGTGGGGATACCCCTGTTTTTCAGCGAACAGAGGGCAAAGGTAAAAGCGGGGAGGTATGCCCTGGAAGCTGCTGTAAACCTGCAGGAGAATTATATACTTATGTATGAGAACAGAATGAGTGAAATGATGAACGCACTGGAAAAATACAGGGAGGCTTTGCAGTATTACGAGCATACGGGGAAAAAACTGGCGGCTGAGCTGATCAGGTCAGCACAGAAGAGTTTTGCTGCAGGGGAGATCGATTTCTTCAGGTTTGTCCAGAGCCTTGATAGTGCAGTAGAAATTGAACTGAGCTACCTTGATGACCTGTACCAATACAACGAGATGGTGCTTGAGATCAATTACATAACGCTTTAACCGGCTAAGGATGTATATGATAATACAATGATCCACCTGGATCATACCAATATTTAAATGATTGTAAAATGAAACGGGATCTGAGATATTTTCTGCTTTCTGCCGCATTGTTGATGTTTTCTTTCTTACACAGTTGTCACAACAGTGGCCGGGACCCTAAAGGGGAATCCAACGACATTGGATCCATAACGAAAGGGTCCGCTGCAGAGCAGATGGGTGACATAGTGATTACCAGAAAGCAGTTTGAATCTTCAGGGATGAAGCTGGGGGATCCCGCTCCAATGATGTTCCAGCAGATGATCAGCGCCAACGGGTATATAGTTGCCTCACCCTCCGGCTGGGTCTGGATAAGTACATTAATACCCGGGAGGGTCAGACAGATCAGGCTTTCTGTAGGCGATTTCATTAAAAAAGGGCAGCTGTTATTCACCCTGGAAAGCAATGAGATCATTCTTCTCCAGCAGGAGTATGCAGAAGCTTTTAATCAGTTGAATTCTAAGAAAGCAAGCTATGAACGGCAGAAGGCATTGTCTGAAGAACAGATCAGCTCACAGAAAGATTTCATAAATGCCGATAGCGATTACAGAAGCCAGCTTTCAAAAACTGAAGGTTTGAAGGCACGCTTAAGGATGATCGGCATCGATCCTTTACAGGTGGAGAAGGGCACCGTAATACCTTTTGCATCTGTCAGTTCCCCCATACAGGGGTATATTACGGAAATAGACCTGGTGCTTGGACAATTCATAGATCCCGGGGAAACGGTATTGGAGCTGATCGATACTGATCAGCTCCGGCTGAATATTCATGTTTTTGAGAAGGACCTGAAAAACATGGAGGTCGGGCAACAGGTGTTCTTTTATGACCCGGATGATAAGGAGCTGGTATTTGAGGCTAGTCTGAGCCATATAGGGAAATCGATAGATCCGGACACCAGGACCGTACTGTGTATTGCACAGCTAAAACCTGAAGACCGGAATATTTTTATGAACAACCTTTTTGTTGAAACCCAGATCATCACTTGCAGGCGTGAGGCACCGGCCATACCTGGACAATCTTTTGTAAAGGAGGATGACCGTTATTATGTGTTGGTCCTGGTAGACCGGGAAGAAGATAATTTAATATTCCGCAGGATACCTGTTCGTCTGGGAGTGATACTGCAGGAATATGCAGAAGTGCTGGATAAGGATATAAAGGATGTTTTGATCGAAGGAGCGTACAATTTGTTAACCACAGAATAACTATTCCATTGGATATATGATAGGCATCCTGGATGCAATGAATATAGACTTCGAATAACTTGCTGGAGCGAACCAGGTAATTAATCTTGTTGATGGCCTATTATGCTTTATTTAGCAAGTGTTACGGGTACTACGGGTAACCAGACCATCATTTCACCCGGACCGCGATTGTTCCATGAATAATACGGAATCAGGTAAAGGGAACGTTTACCTGATGGTTCAATCTCTTCATCCGGGACCTGCCTGCCGGTGCGGGCGAAAGTTTCAATAACCATGACTCCATTCAATAATGTATCATTAAAAACTGGTTTCAGGGGAAGATCCCTGTCAAAGACAAGGTCCAATACCCTTCCGTCGGGTACATCGGGCCATTCAGCTGCATAAACCAGCGGTCCCGCCTGCACAGCAATTTTCCCGAGATCATCTGCCACCCTTTCATCAGCAACCACAGTTCTCGGGGTGACAGGAAACTCGAAACTGACTACATCACCTTTGTTCCATTTACGGACCAGAGAGGCATATCCTGAGGATTCTTCGTATTGAACCAATTCTCCGTTAATATAAAAACTAATTTTTGAATCAAGTGTATCGGTAAAGTAGTACAAATTGCCCGGGATGGCTTCGTTTCGGGCCCATCCCGGTATGCGTATCTTCAATTCAAATTTTTGCGCTGTCATAGTATTGACAAGCAGTTCAACTTTTCCTTGCCATGGATAACCAGTCTTCTGGACCAGTTCTATTTCATTATTACCCATGGGGATCTTAGCGATATTATCCATAAATAGATTCACATAAATGGTTTTCCCATCAATGGCATAAATATAACCGGGTAGTGAAGGAAGAAGCCTTGCAATGTTCGGGGGACAGCAGGCACAGCCAAACCATTCCCTTCTTTCATGCTGGCCTCCGGACTCGAGCACATTGGGATAAAAGAAATGATCTCCCGTCAGGGATACCCCTGAAAGAAAACCATTATAAAGGGTACGCTCCAGTACATCAATGTATTTTGCCTCCCCGTCAAGAAGGAACATCCTATGGTTCCACATTATATTCCCTACCGATGCACAGGTTTCGCAATAAGCTGTCCTGTTCGGCAGTTTATATGATTCCTCGAATCCTTCTCCGCTACCTGTAGAGCCTATCCCGCCCGTGATATAGGTTTTAGTAAACACCATGTCCTCCCAGATCCTTTGCATGGCAGTGATGTAAGAAGCATCATTATACAGAGCAGCAATATCGGCCATAGCTGAATACATGTAGGTGGCCCTTACAGAGTGACCAACTCCCCGGGACTGATCAATGACTTTTTTGTGGGCCTGGTTGTAAGAGGCTCCGTCCGGACCACGTACATCCAGGAAAAATTTGGCTTTGTCCAGGTATTTTTGTTCCCCTGTGACACGGAATAATTTCACCAGGGCAAGTTCAATCTCCTGGTGTCCGGGATAGTCTTCGATCTTTCCCCAGCCAAAGATACTGTCAACCAGTTCGGCGCTTTTAATAGCAACATCCAGAAGGTTTCTTTTACCGGTAGCCTGATAGTGGGCCACTGCTGCCTCGTACAAATGTCCGAGGTTGTATAGTTCATGGCTCAGTTCATTTACTTTTTCCCAGCGTTTCCCTATCCATTCGTGAGAATCATCTCCCATGATGGTGCGGATGGTGTACAGATAGCCATCTTCTTCCTGGGCTTCAGCGATTTTATAGATAAGGCTGTCAAGTACCAGCTCAAGTTCATTGTCCGGGTTTGTCTGAAGGGAATAACTGGCTGCTTCGATGATCTTGAAGACATCCGAATCGTCAAAGGGGAAAGTTGAACAAAACTTCCCTTCAGTAAGTCCACCGGCAATTTCAAAATTCTTAATCCGTCCGGTTATGATGGATTGTTCAATGGCTATGGGGATGGTAACCCGGTGATTGGTCTCCAGCCTGGGGGCCCAGAAATGGTCAGTAAGATGAATGGCTGTAAATGGAACCGGGTTGATGGGGTAATCATTACTGGATTTTGTTGCGGGATCACTGCAGGATGTTATCAGGAAGGGAATAAAAAGGGAAATTCCTAGGATGCGGAGTAAAGAGGATAAATTTCTCATGGATATTTATTTATATGTTATAAGGAAAGATCGGAGCTGTAATAAAAATACTTATTATACAGGATTGATTGCTTTTGAATGCAATAATGAGCATATCCTTTCTTGGCAATCAATTCTATGACAGGTGCAGGCACAAATGGTGTGATCAGCCTAAAGATCCTATCCAGTTTAACCAGTTCCAGCTGGTCAAATATGGTCTGCATGGGATTTTCTTCATAATTTATCTTATTATATATCTCATCATCCTCATAAAGTTCCTGTCCTATTTCGGATCGAAGAGTATTAATGATCTCGGTAACAGGAACATTGCCCAGTACAGCTGCCTGCTGAAGGGTGGCTGCCCTATCAACCGTACGTCTGAGTACTGGATTTTTTAGCTTTTTAAAAGCCGGTGCAAGTTCCATGTTAAGAGTAGCTAACAAGTCGTTGTTCTCCTTTAATCTTTTTAATTTCCGTGATGTCCTGAACCACTTCTAGTGTGCCTAAGTACTGATTATTATCATCCCTCAGTGCATAATATTCTATATACACTACCTTAGCTTTCATTCCCAGCCAGAAGGCAGCCTTATTCTGTTTACCCCTCCTGAAATCACTGACAATCTGTTCTACCATCTGAACAGATTTTGGAGGATGACAAAGCCTGACATCCCGGCCGATGACAGCGCGGTTACGTTTGAATATAGGATTTTGCCCGTGTGAAAAAAACCGCACCTTATCCTGATTATCAACAAATGATAGTTCTACAGGCAGGGTATTGAAAAAAGCAATTAGTTCATTTACTGACAATTTTCCGGTTTTAAACTGTATCATTCCATCCAGAACCTGTGGAGAAGGAGAGGTTTCAACTCCTTCCGGGATCCATTCGATATCCGGATCATAAAGGCAGAATCCTATTTCAGCACTTTCCTGGGAAACCTGGAACCATTCTTCATCAGTAAGTTTGTCCATGCACATGGGAAACAGTATTTCCTCTTCTTTCATCACCATGTCTGCCACTGCATTGGAGGCAGGCTTAAGGACCATATCAATCAGGGCAGTTGCCTCGTCAAGAGTGATATCTCCTCCTTTGGCATCCAATCCTTCACGGCTGGCTTTCAGCAACTCTCTTGTTTCATCATGTTTTCCCCACATAATCTTGGGGGGACCGGTAATATTATATTTTTCAAGGTATGGGAACACGAGGTTCTCCTTGCGCAGGTAATGTTTCTCCACATCCATCAGGTTGTTGAAAAAACCTTTAAGCTGAATGAGGTAGGTCTCCAGTTTAAGCTCTTCCGGTTTTTCGATTTTATAATAAAATTTTCTCAGGATGCTCACCATTTTCATCAATTCCTTGTTTTCATTTTTAAAGGTATCAACAGGGTGGCCAGGAGGTATTTCTCTGGCCCCGGACTGATCGATATGACCGTCAAGTACCTGGGTATGTATGTTGCAGAACTTCAAAACTTCTTCCTCAGGTAAACCTTCGTTGATCAGTTCCTGTTCCACCTGCACTACCTCATTGTAGGGAATGCTCTTTAGAAATTCAACCAGCCTTTTCCTGACCTCATCAGGGGCCTCTCCATTGTGGAGTTGCAATATCATATGTTTCAGAAGATCTTTTCTTGATTGCGGGTTATCACTAATTGCGTCCATTCAAGTATTTGTTAAACAGATTTTCAAATTTAGTTTTTGGGATAAAAATGAATAACAAAGATAATTCAGATCAGCTAATTATTAAGATTTATATAATGAAGTTACTGATTCAATTTTTACAAGATTTTTCCAGATAGTGAAAAATTATTAACTTGGAGCACTAAGTTAAGCATTACTAACCATTTAGATAAGCAGTTTTTCTTTTTTTAGCATGTTTGAAGTTCCTAATAGAGCATTTTTTGTTAAAGGAGACCTGAGGTACAGCCTTGCAGTATATTTTTGGCTGAGTATGGGTGTTTTCTTTTTCATTCTTTTCTTTCAGCCATTTGAATCTGCGGGTCAGGATTTTAACAGCAGACTGGTTTATATTGCCGGGTTTACTGCAATTACCTATATTTCGATGGTCCTGTTCTATATCATTGGTCCCTGGATATTTCCAAAACTGCTTTTTTCTGAACATTATCAGAGCAGGCTGTATGTACTTATTAATGCTCTGCTATGGATTTTTAGTTCTACGTCTTATTCCTTTTACATTCGCTATGTAGGGAAATCGGAACTGAGTATTTTCCTTGTAATAAGATTGAGTCTGTTGTGCTTTGTTCCTATCTTGATAATGGCCATAATAAGGGAAAATGAATCCCTCCGTCATCAGCTATTAACCTTACGGGAAAGCATTATTAACCTGAAAATCAAACTGCAGGAAAAAGATGAGAGTGGTGAGGAATGTATACAATTTCAATCAGATAATAAATCTGAGAATAATCAGTTTCAACCAGGGGATATTTTACTGTTTAATTCTGCAGAAAATTATGTCGAGGTAGTATTCAAGAAGGATAATGCAATAAAGCAAACATTAATAAGGACAACTTTTAAAAATGTTGAAGAGCAATTGAAGAAATATCCTGAATTTATTCGCTGCCACAGAACAACTATCGTCAATACAAAATACATTTTAAAGCTTGCATCTGGCTACCAGGGTTATCGTCTTATCATTCATGAGTATGATAGGGAAGTCCCGGTATCAAGGCAATACCTCCTGCGGGTCAAGGAGATTCTGGGAATGGCTTAAGCCTGCCATTGTACATCCGAGCCGGGTCATTCATCCCTGACCAGTGCCATTCATCCCTAAAATCATTGATTTCCTCACGAATTACTGGATTTAATCACTCTTTTTTTGTACTCAGGTGCATATTGAATTGATTTGTAGTTACATATAATCAATCATAAACTTTTAGTAATGAAAAATGTTTTCGTGGATAAATACTGCGAATTTCCCGCAGCTGTAAGGAAACCGATGTGGCACATCTGGCACAGGGCTTTGGTCTTTTTCGACAGGAATAAAGATGTGAATTTCATGAACTACGGGTTTCAGGAACTTAATGGCAAACCGCCGATCAGCCTTGAAAGCGATGATGAAATTAACAGGATCTGCATACAGCTATATGATCATGTGGCTGAAAAGGCAGACCTGAAAAACAAAGATGTTGCAGAAGTGGGTTCCGGCCGGGGAGGAGGAGCTTCTTATCTTACCCGTTATTACAAGCCTAAGAGTTATACCGGGCTTGATATTTCGGCACCGGTCATAGATTTTTGTAACAAGTATTACAAAGTACCTGACTTATCTTTTAAAAGAGGAGTTGCCGAAAAACAACCCTTTCAGGATAATTCTTTCGACGTACTGATAAACATAGAATCCTCCCGTTGCTACAGCAGTCTTAATACTTTCTTTAATGAAGTACACCGGGTATTGCGGCCGGGTGGGGAATTTCTCTTTGCTGATCTTATGTACAAGGGTGAAGTTGAGGGCATAAAGGATAAATTAAAAGAATGTGGCTTTACGATTGCACACGAGAGGGAGATAACTAAGAATGTGGTCAAAGCACTTGAAAAGGATACTAAACGAAGGGCTGGTTTAATTGATGAACTGATTCCGAAATTTTTGAAAAAGCCATTTGCTGCTTTTGCTGCCACAAAGGGAAGCCACAGGTATGAGTCTTTTGCATCAGGAAAAATAGAGTACTGGAGCTTTGTATTGAAACGCGCAGTAGACGAACAGGCAGTGATCAGCGCTTCCTGAGTATATCGAAGGCGGTCATATACCCGCTGTAAATAGCACCCGAAAATCCTCCGCCGAATTTCCCCCAGGCAGAAGCAATATGGAGGTTATCCGGGAGTGAGGATAGCCAGCCTGAAGGCTTGCATGGTTTTTGGGCGAACCCGTAAACGGCCCCCCCGGGATTCATTGTATATCGCTGAACTGTCAGGGGAGTGCCTACCTCGGCATACTCTATGGCTTCTCTGAATCCGTTAATTAATGCCGAACAGCGTTCAGTAATGACCTCTGCAACCCAGTCCTTCTTTTCCAGATATTCCATACGGTCCAGTCCATCCCAGTCTGATAAATAATCTATGCAGCAGACTGCACCAACACTTTTACCTTCAATTGTGAGCCCTGCGTTAACCTGGCTGTAATCAACAAGGGTGAAGCTGCGTGTTTCAAAGCCGGCATGATTGTTTTTTACTATATCAGCCTGAGATCTGACTGATTCGTCGAAAATGAAGGAAGAGTAATACCTGCTGCCGATATTCTTCAGGGGTTTTCTGAAGCCGTAGTAGACGGTCAGCAATGATGCTCCGATCTCGATATCGCCGATCAGATCAAGAAGAGCCTTTCCCTTATCTTTCGGCAGGAGCTCAGTCGCCAGTTGCGGGACGGCCGCATTAACAATAATCTCCCTGGCCTTGACAGCCTGCTCAGACCTGTCTTTCCCTTTAAGGTTCCGGTATAGAACCCCGGCAGCATTTTCTCCATCAAAAATGATCTCTGTAACCAGGCTGTTCAGTTTTACCTCCCCATGTCCAGCCTCAATTACGGATGCCAGTGCATTGGACAATTGCTGTGATCCGCCGCGTATAAAATTGGCCCTTCCCGAATAATAGCTGCCCTGTGCAGTAAGGTAGTAAGGCAATGATAAAGTGTAAGGATCATCATGAAAATATCCAAGGTTTCCCAGCAGGACCAGTTTGAGGTCTTCATTGCTTATGATCTCATCCAGGAAGTCTCCCAGGCTTTTCTCCGGCGTTCCTTCAATTTCTGCAATGATCTTGCGCGCATTAAGTACATGGTGAAAATATACTCCAATGCCGGTTTTTTCTGATGGAAAGGTCTTTATCAATATAGTTTTCGCTGCTTCCGGATCATGAGGAATGACAATATCGTAGCTTTTATTATAAAAA
>CAZILN010000285.1:0-2031 GCA_964540005.1 uncultured Bacteroidaceae bacterium
TGATGAGCCGCGACCTGCAATATTTCTGCAAGGAGGAATGTGAAGACGGTATTCTCCTGAACTCTGATCAGATGCATGCTGTGGATCATATGAGCGATCTTGTAAGAAAGGTTCAGAGCCCCCTGCAATCGCTGGAACACAATTTGCACGGTTTTGTGTCCTATTTCATAATGCCATTATTTGCCCTGGCGAATGCAGGTATTACGTTTGCCGGGAGTGGCAATGATGCCATCGTAGGTTTTTTATCACTTCACATAGCAATAGCGCTTATCGCCGGTAAATTGCTGGGAATCCTTCTTTTCTCCTTTATAGGTGTAAAAACAAAGCTGGCTGTCCTGCCAGACAGGGTAAACTGGTCTCAGGTTGCCGGAGTGGGATTGCTTGGAGGTATAGGGTTCACCATGTCTTTGTTCATTAGTAACCTGGCTTTCAATGAAGCCATGCTGCTAAACCATGCGAAAATCGGTATACTGGCAGGTTCTATTGTAGCAGGTTCAATCGGGTACCTGGTGCTTAAAAGATCACTCAGGAATGAAAGGGCTGCCGGTTAAATAATCTGTTTATCTTTGCATTCTTTATCAAATGTGTCAGGTGCGACAAAAATTGCAGGTGACGGGTAAACTCATTAATGGCGGAGGTTCAAACTGGTTGAAGTATGCATGATAAATATATAGGAGAGCTGAACCAGCAGTTTTCGGGAAAAACTCCCGAAGCGGTCCTGGAATTTTTCCTGGAGAAATACCGTGGCAGCATTGTCCAGGCGACAAGTATGGGTGTGGAGGATCAGGTGATCACGCATATGATAAACAATATTACCAAGGATATCCGGTATATAACCCTCGATACAGGTCGCCTGCCCCAGGAGACCTACGACCTTATCCAGCAAACCGGGGAGGAATACAATATTACCATTGAGCTGGTTTTTCCGGATTACCGGAAAGTGCAGGAGATGACCAACCAGCATGGGATCAACCTGTTCTATACAAGCATTGAGAACAGGAAGCTATGTTGCAACATCCGCAAAGATGAACCGATCAGGCGGGCACTTAAAGGCCAGGATGCATGGATATGCGGTCTTCGAAAAGACCAGACTGTTACCCGCTTTTTCAATAAACTTGTGGAATGGGATACCCAGCATGAATTGATAAAGGTGAATCCGCTGATCAACTGGACTGAAAAACAGGTCCGGGAGTACCTGGAGGCAAATGATATTCCGGTTAATGTACTCCATTCCAAAGGATATCCGAGTATAGGCTGCAAACCCTGCACCCGTTCGGTTCAACCGGGTGAGGACAGCCGTGCAGGCAGATGGTGGTGGGAAAAGGAAGAACATAAGGAGTGTGGCCTGCACAACAGGCCTATGCCGAGATAACACCGCTTCCCAGGAGTTCATCATCCTTGTACCAGGCGGCAAATTGTCCGGGCGCTATGCCCCTCTGCAATTTTTCAAACAGGATATAATAACCTTCCGCAGCAGCAATGATCTTTGCTTTTTGTAATGCCTGCCGGTACCTGATCCTCAGGTCATAACTTTTTTCTATCCCCGGAGTAAGTTCGAGGTCTTTCCTTACCCAGTGTATGTCCTCTGTCCTGATTAACAAGCCCTTGCGGTACAATCCCGGATGATCATCTCCCTGACCTACATAAATAATATTTTTTATTACATCCGTACCTATGACAAACAGGGGGTTCTCTTTACCACCAATATTCAGGCCTTTTCTTTGACCTATCGTATAAAAATGGGCTCCTCTGTGCTTCCCGACCATTACCCCGTCATCAGGATGATAAGAATATGGTGTTGTGAGATGCTGCAGATCCGAACTCTCCGGGTTGAAGTCAAGATAAGCCCTGTATCGCCGGGGTATTTCGATAACTTCACCTGTCACTGGTTCCAGTTGCTGCTGTAAGAAAGTAGGAAGGTCTACCTTACCGATGAAACAGATCCCCTGTGAGTCCTTTTTACTGGCTGTGGGAAGATTGTTCTCACTGGCAATCTTTCTTACCTCGCTTTTTTTCAGATGTCCTATGGGA
>CAZILN010000286.1:0-27323 GCA_964540005.1 uncultured Bacteroidaceae bacterium
TTCCCCTGCTGGTGATCATGCGTTTGATGATTTGCATCTAACACTAAAGAGAAAACAGAGGAGTGAATATAACTACACTATACAATGCCGATTTCGTGGAATATATACTTTAGGAATTGAATCAATAAGCATATCAGATATGAAAAACAAAAACATAGCCATGCTGGGCAGTGGCTTCATCGCTGATTTTTATACCTCCTGCCTGCATAAGGGCAGGAGCTGGGACCGTGTCAAGATCATTTACTCACGAACCGAGGAAAAAGCAAAGAAATTTGCCGACAGGTGGGGGGTGCCCCACTGGACCACCGATATGGCCGAGGCAATAAATCACCCCGAGGTGGATACCGTACTGATAAGCCTGCCAAACAACCTGCGCCTTGAGCCTGTCAGACTGTGTGCTGAAGCCGGTAAGGCTGTATTGTGTACCAAGCCCCTGGGACGTACTGCAGCCGAGGCAAAAGAAATGCTTGAAATTGTAGAGAAAGCAGGGATTTTTCACGGCTATATGGAAGATCTGGTTTATACACATAAAACCCTGAAAGCACTGGAATCGGTACGCAATGGTGCTTTGGGAGACGTATTCTGGTGCCGCTCACGGGAAACACACCCGGGTCCGCACAGCGACTGGTTCTGGAATCCTGAGATCTCGGGGGGAGGAGTAATTATTGATATGGGATGTCATTGCATAGAGATCGCCAGGAGTTTCATCGGGAAAGATATCAGGCCTGTTGAAGTCATGTGCTGGGCTGATACACAGGTAAAACCAATAGAAGCCGAAGACCATGGGATTGGACTTGTCAAATATGAAAACGGTGCCATCGGGCAGTTTGAAGCCAGCTGGAACTTCAGGGGCGGTATGGACCTGAGGGATGAAGTCAGCGGGGTGGAAGGTACCATCTGGCTGGATCATTTCATGCGCACCGGGTTTGAAACCTTTACCGCCGTCGGAGAAAAGGATTATGTGGCCGAAAAGGCCGAATCCGATACGGGATGGTTGTTTCCGGTAGGGGATGAAGTCGGCGAGCTGGGATATGACAATATGTTCGAGGATATGTTCGATGCAATAGACGAGGGTATCAGGCCAATTGAAGATTTTTACGACGGTTATGTGGTCAATGCCATAATGGATGCCTGTTATAAATCTGTCAAGACGAAAAAATGGGAACCTGTCACACTGGATATCTGGAGGGGCCGGGAAAATGTCCCAAAGATCAGCCAGCTCAAAGAATTTGATGATCAGTATTACCTGGTCAAGGAGGAGAGAATGCCTGACGGTTCGAAAAAACTTATCCTCAAAGACAAAGAATCAGGCGAGATCATCCAGAAAGAAGAGAACTAATACCGTGTATCAATGAGTACCGGCAGCCCATTTCTTCATCCCTGGCTTCGGGTATCAGATATCTATAGATCTTATTAGATAGTGCCGATATCCGGCCTTATTCATACTTAATATTAATTCTCTGCCATGACCGTATCCAGGCTACAACATCCTGCCGCTGCTTGCTTGTCAGGACAGTATACTCAGGTGTCCCCCTGCCCCATGAGGGCATCCTGGTGCCGGTTCTTCCCAGCGACACGCTAGCCATCAGATAACCATTGGTTGCAGCATTCAGGAGCTCCTGGTTGTTTATGGCCGGTGCCTGTATGCCCTCCCCTTCCTGTCCATGACATTCAGTGCAATTAGCCAGGAATATCTCCTCTCCAATTGCCTTATCGCCGGGATTACTGCCAGGATAGATATAATCCCATCTCCTTTCAGCCGAACTTTTCATGAAGCTTATAATGTCACTGATCTCTTGTCTTCCCAATTGTTGCTGTCCGGTCAAAGGAGTTGCCCATCCAAACATGGCGGTATTTGCTCTTCCCTCAGCTATCGTTCTGAATAAATATTCACCTTCTGCCACTTTCAAAAAGCTTTTATTCAGTACGGCCGGACCGGTATTCCCCTCCCCAAATTCTCCGTGGCACCTTGAGCATAAATAATGGAACTGCAATTCACCTTTTCTCTTATCGCCATCAGTAATTTGAACTGCTGCAGGCCTGTAGGCTTTCGTACGCCATGAATCAATGAGTGCCATTATATCAGCAATACCCTGTTCACCCAGGGAAGACCAGGATGGCATGGCCGTATTTTTTCTGCCCTCCAGCAGGTTCCCGAGAATAAAGCGGGGGGAGGCTAATTCCAGGAATCCCGTCTTATTAATAGCCAGGGCAAGCGCCCCTGCTCCGTCCTCCCCATGGCACATCAGGCAATTCTCATTAAACAAGGAACTACCCCGGTTCACCGATCCGCCTTTGGGAATATCTTCTATGTTAGTAAGTTTAATATTTCCTGCCTCCTGCAAGCTTTTTATTAATGATTCAAGCTCTTCGTCAAATAAGCCTGAATATGCTCCTGTCCAGGAAGCCATTAATCGCTTGCCTCTTCCCCTGAGCAGGGTGAAACGCAGGTAATCCTCTGAAGCAATACTCAGAAAATCCCTGTCACCTATAGCAGGTATCCCGTATTTGAATTCCTTGAAATCTTTTCCTTCTCCGTTTTTCCCATGACAGGCAGAGCAGAAGAAATCATAGCTTTGCCTGCCTGCGATATCAGCTCTGACACCTTTAAATTCATTCAGTGCATCGACTGATAAATACGAAAATGAAAACTCCGGCATGGCAAGCCCCATGACAAAAGTAACCAGGGCATCCAGCTCCTCTTCCTGAAGGTCTACGGCAAGCATCTGTGATCCCGGTGATACCACTTCAGGATCTTTGAAATGCTCTTTCAGCCAGTTGGAAATGCTCTGCTCCCCTCTTATATTCTGAAAGCTGTATTCATGTTTTGTTTTTTCTCCCTGCTGTGTCAGATCCGGACCCATGGTCCCTCCTACTCCCCGGGCTTTGTGACATCCAAGGCAGCCTTCCCGGTTAAAGATCCCTAGTCCGTCAATAAAAATTTCTGTTCCCGCCAGTGCTTTCCGCTCGGTAAACAGGGCTGTATGACACTTCCCGCAGGAAGATTGTATAAAAGGCTCCCTCAGCAGAGGTGAATCCCAGTGCATTTCAGGTTCCTGTCCAAAAGCCTGTAACCTGCTGATAGCCCTGCCCTGTCCCCCATGACAGATAGTACAACCGTATTTCTGCACCGGATGAAATTCCAGGTGATTGCCAGGATGTACCCTGTGTGGCTGCGGGACTTCCTCCATGCCGGTATTCTCAATTCCCTGGTGACAGGTAATGCATCTGTCAGTCCGGTTAAAGTCTTCAAGGACAACCTGTTGGATATCAGTCTGGATAAGTACGGGATCTTCAATTAGCTCAGCATATTCGGATTGTATTGCTTTCCACTCATTTTTCCAGCCTTCATTGATCCAGGCAATCAGAATAAGGATTATCAGGATCATACTTGATATGACCGCTATGATCCTGAATGCATTAATATACCTGCGTTCCATCCTTATTTATTTTGTCATACCACCGGCCATTGAGAACTCGACCAGTAGAAATCCCAGTTCGGTCCACGGAACCAAATTCCAATAACTGTATAGATGATGAAGGCTGTCATGGCACAGGTAAACATTGCAATGGCTGATAAACGGCTGGAGCCGCTCCTCCTTCTTACCATCCATGCCCAGCCGACATAAAACACCCCTGACAGGGTGGCCGGATTGATCAACATTGTTGCCAGCTGCGGAGAATCTGCGAACCATTCCCTGAACCATCCGAAACTGATGCTGATCCATGTCAATAAAAGGCTTATAAATAATGTAATGCCGATTGACTGCAGCATGACTCTTTTCCCTCTTGCGCCTGAGAACCATATCCCGGTATAGCCATTCTCTTTATCGATATAGGGTACAGAAACCAGGAATATTATGAACAACAAGGGTATCAGCATCCCCCCGGAAAATGCAGAATATGAAACAAGTTCCTGTATCCCCAGGAAGTACCAGGGTGATTTTGCCGGATTCTCAGGAAATGAGTAATTGGCTTGTTCCAATAAAGGTGCATCTGTTAAAAAGGCCATGATCAGTATAACAGCAGCGACAAAAAGCAAGGTTGCCAGCTCTGCCCACATCAGTAGCGGCCAGCTGTACCATTTCTTTTCAGCCTGGCTTGAATTTACCTGTTCTGCTCCTGTAACTTCGTCTGGCCTGGAAAGCCCGCCGTCTTTTCTGATCCTCCAGAAATGAACACCGGTCAATACCAGCAGTGTCAGTGGCAGGAATACCACATGCAGCATAAAAAACCTAGTCAGGGCAGGCTGCCTTACTGTCTCATCCCCGATAAGCAATCTTTTTAGTAACCCTCCAATATCAAAACCGGTGGTAATACCCAGGATATCGGTCAGCTCCCTTGCCGATGCTGCAATAGTTGAACCTATGGTCACAGCCCAGTACGCCAGTTGATCCCAGGGCAGAAGATAGCCGCTGAAACTCATAAACATCACGACCACAAGCATGGATACCCCTATAATCCAGTTGGTCGAACGCGACTGCAGGTAGGAACCTGTATAGAATACCCTGATCAGATGCAGAAAAGCAACCAGTACCATTCCATGGGCAGCCCAGCGGTGAACATTCCTGATTATCCTTCCCCCGGGAACAACGAAGCAGATGTCCTTGACTGAATTATATGCCTGATCTACCGAGGGTGTATAATGCAACATGAGTATCAGACCAGTTGCAATCATTATAAGAAAAAGGAATCCGAGTATCAGTCCCAAACCAAAAGTATAGGTCGGTTTAAGGGCATGCGGATGAACTTTGGCCGCATGCATATGAAGAAAGAAATTCTTTGTGACCTTCTTTACCCTCCTTATATTGCTCATCTGTATTATGAAATAAACAATTTATACTCCGGTTCAACTGTTGCCGTAAGATCAAGCACCAGCTGTCCGTCAGCATCCTTTATTATCCTGTACCATGGCAAATTCTTTGAAGCAGCACCCGACAGTACTACCCCCGCAGGGTCAAAGCAGGAACCATGGCAGGGGCATTGAAATCCGTCTTCCGTCTGTTCGATCACGCATCCCAGGTGGGTACATATGGCCGAAACGGCACTGATACCTTCATGATCACGGTAGATGAAGACTTTCTCATCGGCCAGGTATGTATACATGTTTACAGGAAACCTGCTGAATGTTCCTATTTTTAACCGGTTCCTTTTCCGCGATAAACGTGGTAATGCCTGCCTTAACAGGCTGAAACCGGCCATGATGCCGGCAGTAATTGCCAGGTAAACCGATACTTTTCTGAGGAATCCCCTGCGGGAAATCCATGCCTTACTCTTATGATTCATTAGCTCTGCATTACAATCCTCCCTAAATTTATTAAGTTTCCTTCTGAATTATGCATAAATCCCATGGGAATGCCTTTATTTTTATACATTTAAAATTCCGCGGACACGGTTTAAGATATGAAAAAGTTAAGGCATATACTTTTTCTGCTGCTAGCTCCCATGAGCATTCTGCTGGGATTGACAGTTATTAGCTGCCGTAAACAAAAGACTACCCAGTCCACTGGTTCACAGTCCGGTACTAAGCTTTCTGAAGCATACTATGTGGGAAGGGGGTCCTGCAGGGATTGCCATGAGAAAGAATACAATCTTTTTACAGGATCCGATCACGACCTGTCCATGGATCATGCAAATGATACTACTATGCTGGGGGATTTTAACAGTGCCTCTTTTGAACATCATGGTATCAGGACAAATTTTTACTCCCGCGACAGTGGTTTTTATGTCAGTACGGAAGGCCCGGACGGTAATATCGGTGAATTCGAGGTAAAATATGTTTTCGGGATCAGGCCCCTGCAGCAATACCTGGTTGAATTCCCGGGTGGCAGGTTCCAGATGCTGCCATTTTGCTGGGATACCAGGCCGGAGAATGAGGGAGGTCAGAGCTGGTTCTATATTTACGGCCAGGAACGAATTACCCACGATGATATTCTTTTCTGGACCAGGATCATGCAGAACTGGAATTATATGTGTTCCGAATGTCATTCCACGAATGTGCGTAAACAATACGATCATCAAACCGGAACCTACAATACCACCTGGAACGAGGTTGATGTATCCTGCGAAGCATGTCATGGTCCGGGTTCCAGACACCTGGAATGGGCCCGGCACATGGAAAGCGGAGGAAGGCCGGAGACCTATCCTGATATGGGTCTGATGGTCAGGCTCAGGGATACCGACCAGGCCTCATGGATATTTGACATGGAAACCGGGACAGCCAGGCGATCAGTACCACGGGAGTCCCGGACCCTGGTTGATATGTGTTCCAGGTGTCACTCGAGAAGATCAATCATTAGTGAAGATTATATTCACGGTCGGTCCATTCTTGATGCTCACTGGCCATCCCTGCTCGAAGAAAATCTGTATTATGCCGACGGACAGATCCAGGAGGAAGTATATGTCTATGCATCATTCCTTCAGAGCAAGATGTTCAGTGCCGGTGTCGTTTGTAAGGATTGTCATGAATCACACAGCGGAAAGATCTTTACTACTGGAAATGCCCTCTGTTACCGTTGCCACCTTGCTGAAAAATATGGCAGTCCGGATCATCATTTCCATAAACCTGAATCTACCGGAGCCCTCTGCTATGAATGCCACATGCCTGAACGAACATATATGGTAATCGACCCCCGCAGGGATCACAGCATCCGGGTTCCCCGTCCGGATCTTTCGGACAAACTCGGGACGCCCAATGCCTGCAATAATTGTCATGATGACAAATCCAACCAGTGGTCAGCCGGCTACCTGAAGGAATGGTATGGTACAGTTGAGCAGGGAAAAATGCATTATGGTGAAGTATTCTGGGCAGCCCGTAAAGCCTATCCCGAAGCTTTCGATAAGCTTGCCCTTCTTGCCGGTGATACTGAAGTTTCTCCAATGATAAGGGCTACTGCTCTTTCTCTTTTAAGGAACTATCCCCAGGCCAGGTCCCTGGATATTCTGACGCTTGCACTGACCAGCTCAGACCCCCTGATCAGGTATGCAGCAACCAGTTCTATTGATATTATGGACCCACAGGCACTAGCCCGAACACTCCCTCCCCTGTTGGATGACAGTATCAGGCTGGTAAGATTGCTTGCTGCCCGGCATCTTTCAGCAGTACCGGATCAGTACTTCAGCAGGAATCTCCTGCAAAAACGGAAAACAATCCTGGACGAATTTATCGAATCCCAGATGATCAATGCAGATCATCCATCAGCACACCTGAACCTTGGAGTTCTGTATATGAACCTGCATGACTATAACAATGCTGAGCTTGCCTTTAAAACAGCCATTGAAACAGAACCGGGTTTAATGGCCAGTTACATCAACATGGCTGACCTTTATCGTGTAACCGGAAGAGAATCCGACGGGGAAGAAATGCTGCAGACAGCCCTGAAACTGCATCCTGAAATGTCTGCAGTTCATTATGCAATGGGTCTGTTACTTGTTCGTAAAGGGGAACAGCTCAAGGCCCTGGAATACCTTGAACAGGCTGCCGTCCTTGAACCGGAGAATTCCAGGTTCGCCTACGTCTACGGAGTCGCACTTAATTCTTTGGAACAGGCGGAGGAAGCAATTTCTTACCTCGAAAAAGCCCTTGAAAGGCATCCCTATGACAGGGACATTCTTTATACCCTTGCTACAATTCTGGCCGAGCAGGAGAGAATCCCGGAGGCAATTGATTATGCCGAAAAACTGATGGAGTATTACCCGGAGGACCAGAACTACAGCCAGCTAATCAACTATCTGAAAGATCCGGAGCGGACAGATTAACCCATCCGATCGATTCATCCGATGGCTATTCCTGACTATGCCTGTATTTTATGCCCAGAAAAACAACAGGCTGAGGATGCCGCCCACCGCAAAAGCTACTATTCCCAACACCAAAACAATAAAAGCAACGAAAATACCGAGTATTCCCAATATAATACCGGCAACAGCCATACCTCTGCCTTCCTGACCGGGATTACGACGGATCCTTTTCAGTGCAACGGCTCCGAAAATAATCGCCAATAAGCTGGCTGCAAAGGGGAGGGAACCTAATCCCAGTATTCCGAGGACCAGCGATGCAATGGCAAAACCGATGGCGGGTTTTTCGTATTCATCCTGGGTGCCTGATGCGGGAGTATGACTGAATCCTGATTTATACTCTTGCCTGAATTTCCTGTTAAACTGCCGCAGTTCCCTTGCAGACATATCGGAAATTTGTTCAACATCCCTTGTCCCGGCCTGAAAATCAATCTTTTCAGGATCAACTGCTTTTTCAAGCTCCAGGTATGCGTTCCCGGATGTCGTGGAAGCCAGGAGGTATGCGTCAGGCATCTGTCTGATTTCAATTTGTCCGGGTTTAATGCTCTTCAACAAAGAATCGCCTGGTTCCCTGACTGATATGGCCACTTGCTGATCAATGGTACTGTTTTGCCCACGCTGCTTCTTACTTGCCATTTCGATTTTCCTGGTTGAGATCTTTCTGGAGAGATCTTTGCCTGATTTCTGCAATCTTACCTTTTTCCTGTAATCATGCTTGACAAACTGATTGCTGCTTTCAATCTCCGCACAGGCAACCTGCCTGTGAGTCGAACAGGAGCTTAAAGCAATAATAGAACAAATGGTCAGAGTAAATAGCATATTAGAATGGTAAAAAGTTTTTTTCATAGGTTTAAATATTTGGTAATCAATAATAAGTTAATTAAAAATTTAAGACCCCCGGGTACTCGGAACAACTACCCGTTAAACTCATACTCTCCTGTCATGTACGGATCCATAAAAATAGTCCGGATCTACAGGTATCCAGTATTCAAATACTGTACCAGAAATCCTTCCCGGTAAGCCTTTTAACCCAATTTAATTCTTCCCCGTACAACTTTTTATATAACTTCCTGTCTTTAGGGTAACAATTATTAATTTTAAGTCCTATGAAGAATATAGCGCTATCTCTGTGCATTATACTCCTTATTGTTCCCTGTGGTATTGATGCTCAGCAGGACTACAGAGAGTCAATCGGGCATGAAGAACCTGAATTGCTTCAGAGTCCATTTCAGTTTACCTTTTTTGTGCCGCCCCTCAGCACTAATGGAATCCATAACTCCCGCACCGAAAACAAGATCTCACTGAACCTGTTTATTGGAAATTCAGGTGCCATCAATGGTTTTGAAGCCGGAACATTTTTAAATACTGTTAATCATAATGTAACAGGATTCCAGATTGCCGGGTTCGGCAATGTGGTGGGGAAAACATCTGACGGGGTACAACTATCAGGTTTTATGAATGTAAATGGAAGAGATGCTGATAAATTCCAGGGGGCAGGATTCATGAATGTTGCCGGTGGTAACCTGACTGGTGCCCAGGCAAGTGGTTTTCTGAATACTGCAAAGGGAACCGTAACGGGCGCTCAACTGGCCGGTTTTGCAAATATATCAGGACAGGCCGTAAAAGGATTCCAGGGAGCAGGATTCCTTAATCTGGCCGGTAAAGAGTTAGAAGGTGGACAGGCTGCCGGATTCATTAATGTTGCCGGGGACATATCTCACGGAGCCCAGCTGTCAGGATTCGCTAATATAGCCGGTGGAGGAACTGTCCAGACACAGCTGACCGGCATGTTTAATATTGCTAAAAATGTGAAAGGAACCCAATTATCAGGATTCTGTAACATTGCGGGGCATATAAAGGGGATCCAGATTGCCGGATTTCTAAATGTCTGTGATTCAATTGATGGCATCCCGGTTGCCTTTATCTCCATTGTTAAAAAAGACGGTTACCGGAAATTTGAGTTTTCATTGAATGAGGTGACCTATGCTAAGCTATCATATAAAATGGGGGTACGCCACCTGTATACTATTTATTCTTTTGGAAAACCTGATGGTCCGGGCTATCGCTGGATGTATGGAGCAGGATTCGGTTCAGAATTCGACCTGAATGAGAGGACGGTGATCAACCCGGAAATAGAGGTCAGCCAGGAGGTCTGGTTTGCAGATCCATCCGGGAGAGCATTTATCAGCAACGACCGCCTCAATCTGCTCAACCAGGCAAGGATAAATTTTGGCTGGAAGTTCCATGAACAACTGACCCTTTTTGTGGGACCCACCTTAAATGTAGCCGTAGCAACAACCCTTCCTGAAGAAGGATACAGGCCCTGGTACCCGATTGCACCAGCATGGACCCTGTATAACCGGACCACTAATAATTATAACCGGACCAATGTAAGCATCTGGTTTGGTATCAACGGGGGGATCAGGTTCTGATTCTGCCGTATACTTCAATAATTCCTTCTCCAAGTTTCCTCCCTTCAGGAGTTAACAGCTTAATAATATTATCCGCGACCTCCCCCGCAGTAACCCAGGTACTGAAATCAGCATCAGTATTATCTGCCCTGTTCTTAGGAGTGTCAATAATACCGGGGATTACCATCGAGGTAAAAATCCCGGTGTGTGTCTCCGCTGAATTAATAATCTCTGATAACTTGAAAAGCAGGGATTTGGACAATGTATATGCCAGCATGTCTTTTGCCTGCTCCAGTTGCAGGACCGGACGGGCACCGATAAAGATGATCTGTCCTTGCTTGTGGGCGGCTTCCATATGCATGAATAAAGGCCTCGCAATGTTATAGGCTGTGGAGAAATTAAGATCAATCATCCTGTGAATATCCTTCAGTCTGGTATCTGACAGGTTTCCTATGGAAAATCCTCCTACCATCAGGATGCCGGCATCCACAGGACCTGAATCAACAATAATCTCTTCAATTGTATCATTGCTTTTTCCTGTATCAAGCAGGTCGGCCCGGTATGTTTTAAGATTCTCTGAAAGCATGAATCCGGTATCAGTTGAAGGAGAAACAATGGCACTTATCCGATCTCCGCGGTTGATCAGCCTTTCAATTACAGCCCGTCCCAGATTCCCGGCAGCTCCTGTCAGTAAAATATGTTTGTTTGTCATGTTCGTTTCCCTGGTTTAAATTTTATGGTAATTTCTTATTCGCATGAGTGAACTAATCTACGAATTATATGAGGATATGCCGCAGGATGCACCCGGTGACAACCAGTCCACCCCGTTACTTATAATTTTTTTTTTAACTTCATATATTAATAATCACTATGTAATAATCCTGTAGACCGGGCCGATCATACATGCATTTGACGAGGATTGTGTGCCTTATGAGCCTTACGAACCAAGTATCATGAAATCGCTCAGACTAGTATCCATCTTACTATTAGCAAGCTGTCTTCCCGTTATTTCTCAACTTTCCGGACTGGAATCCATCACCATCAGTGATCTGCAGTCACATTTGAATTTTCTTGCCTCGGATGAACTTGAGGGACGTGGAAATGGTGATCCCGGACTCAAAATTGCCGCAAAGTACCTGGCTTCACAGGCCAGCCGCATAGGACTGAAAGCTATAGATGACAACAGTGATTACCTGCAGTATTACCCGCTGTACAAGAA
Organism: uncultured Bacteroidaceae bacterium; assembly: GCA_964540005.1. Lineage (GTDB taxonomy): Bacteria > Bacteroidota > Bacteroidia > Bacteroidales > SM23-62 > CAZILN01. The sequence goes on from CAZILN010000286.1 coordinate 11,425, forward strand.
CAGTTATAATGAGGATAAAAGTAATATTAGCATTCAGTCAGCTGATAAGACAGAAATTATTGGGAGTAAAGATTATTTGTTACTGCTGCCTCAGCGGGCAGGAAACATTCAACTTAAGGGGGAAGTTGCCTTCGCCGGATACGGGATCATTTCTGAAGAAAATAATTATAATGATTTCGAGAACATTGATGTTAAAGGCAAGATCCTTTTGATTATGAACCGGGCCCCTATGAACGAGGAGGGAGACAAATGCCAGTTTGATGATAAGGACTGGATGAGCCTTCAGAACATAATTTTTAAGTATCATAATTTAATGATGCAGGGACCTGAAGCCGTCTTTCTGGTTCTTGACCCGAAATCCGGATATTCTTCTCTGGAGGAGATTGATCCATCCTATGCTGACATGTTCAGGACCTTCTTCAGTAATAAGGCACCTTCCGGATCAGATACAAATATTTCAAATCATATGCTCAAAATTTTCCTGATCCACAGGCATATAGCAGATAAGATACTTGAAGGGACCGGCAACAACCTCCAGGAATTGCAGGAGAAGATTGATAAGAAGGTAAAGCCCCGATCGTTCATTATTCCTGACAAAGAGATCAGCCTGAGCCTGGAACTTGATCGTGAGAAACTTTTAATTCCGAATGTAGCCGGGATGGTTGAAGGATCTGATCCGGCCCTGAAACATGAGGCGCTAATATTTATGGCCCATTATGATCATCTTGGCAGAGACAGCAAAGGAGCTATATTCAACGGTGCTGATGATAATGCCTCCGGATCTGTTGCCCTGCTGGAAATGGCTGAGGCTTTCATGAAGGAAGAGCAAAAACCTTCAAGAAGCATTCTTTTCCTGTGGGTTTCCGGCGAAGAGATCGGGTTGTACGGATCCAGCCATTATGCAGACAATCCACTTATCCCCCTTGAAAATACCATTGCCGCCATTAACCTTGATATGGTTGGCCGGGTCCGCACTGCCAGTGATACGGGAAAGATAATGGATGATAATGTAAGTGTGCTTGGAGGCGATACCTTAGGCCTGATTGGAGGACACCAGAGTGAAGAACTTTTAAGAATGGCTGAAGATCTGGCTGCAGAAACCGGTATGGTCTGTGACTACAGTTACAATGATATCAATCACCCTCAACGTCTGTATTACAGGAGTGACCATATCAGTTTTGCAATTCATGACATCCCGGTGCTTTTCTATTCCACCGGCATTCACCGTGACTATCACCAGGTAACTGATATAGCCGAGAAGATAAATTATGAAAAATTATTAAAGGTAAGCCGGTATGTATACCTTCTGGGTTACAGGCTTTCAAACAGAACTGAAAGGATAGTAGTTGATAATCCTTACAGTACCTGGCATTAATGAAATACAACAAATTAATACTGCAATCATGGCAAAACATCTTTTAGTACCCATTGATTTTAAACCGGAATCGCTTGCAGCTCTTGATTATGCAATTAAGGTTGCTGATACCATAGAAGCAGATATACACCTTCTATACGTCATTGAAATAGAAAGTCCACTTTTAAAGATGGTCCTGACCTCAGATCAGAGAGATCTGATAATCGAAGGAGCAAAGAAAAAACTGGAGGCACTCAGTCTCGAAAAATCATCCCTGTACAAGGGCACCATATGTACCAGGGTAACACAGGGTAAAATATATAATGAAATAATTAAATCTGCTGTCGAAAGCAAGGCCGACCTGATCATCATGGGAAGAAAAGACTCCTCGGATATGGTGAAAAATTTTACCGGCACCAATACCCTGCATATTATCAGGGAATCGAATATCCCGGTCATCACCCTGAAAAAAGAGATCTCCGGTGCCGGCTGTAAACACATTCTCTTGCCACTGGACCCTTCCAAACAGGTGATCAAGCAGGTATCCAATTCAATCCAGATGGCCCGGTTGCTGTCGGCCCGTGTTTCTATAATCTCAGTATTGCCGGTGGATAGTGCCAGCCTTGAGATCAAGTATTCTACCAGGCTCAATGACATTCGAACCCTTTTTGAACAATACAAGATCCCATGTCAGTATAATCTGATCAAAAAAACAAATCCCGATCTGCATAATATCTTTAATGAACATGCAAGGGAGGTGGATGCGGACCTCATTGTCATTATGACCCAGCAGGAACTTAATTTTACTCAGTTCTTTATCGGATCAACTGCACAGGAAGTTATAAATAAGGCGGATATTCCGGTACTAAGCATAACGCCTACCATGGATAAATCTGATGATATCCCTGATGATCTGATAAAAACCCTGCTTGATCCTATTAATATCCTGAAGTATTGAATCCTAATGTGATGTTTTTTAATCCGGGTTTCTCAGGATGGATTTCAGAGAAAACCTGTCAATTGTAATGCTTTCTACCCGGGAGGATGGGATCGCAATACCGTTGAGAAACAATCCATGAATAATTCAAAGCCTACATCATGGTGTTTGCTGCTATCTTTAAGTTCAGCAGATAACCTGCATTTCTTGAGGATGACCGACATTGAATCGCTGATAATGGAATGCATCCTGTAAAGATCCTTCTCCATATTTTTCTGCTTTTTAACTGAACCGAACATCCGGATACTTATCAAGGCTGGTAAACCTGCTCATCTGTTCCTGAAATTGAACACCACCAGGCTCTGGAAGATATTCTGGCCAGAAATTCTTATCATTGTAAGTCTTAAAATATACTGATGAGTTCTAAACTGGATGCTTCGGTCAACCAGAGATTTTCTTCCCGGCTCGGCCTTTTACTGAGTGCCCTGGGGATTGCTGTCGGGACCGGTAACATCTGGAGATTCCCAAGGATTGCAGCTCAGAACGGGGGTGAACAGGGAGCCGGCGCATTCCTTATTGCCTGGATCATTTTTCTGTTTGTATGGAGTATTCCCCTTATCATAGCTGAATATGCGCTTGGCAGGAAGCACCGTTCCGGACCCATAGGAATTTTTATGAAAGCTGCCGGCAGGAAACTGGCCTGGATGGGATCCTTTGTAGCCCTGGTATCAACAGCCATTGCATTTTTCTATGCCGTAATCGTCGGCTGGTGTATCTTTTATCTTTTCCAGTCCATTTCCTCACCCCTGCCAGACACCACAGAGGAAGCATTCCAGGTATGGAACCGTTTCCAGGACAGCGGATGGCCCTTCCTGGTTCACCTGATCGCCGTTAGTTTTGCAGGAATTGCCATCTGGAAAGGCATCCGGTCCATCGAAAGGGTAAATAAAATCCTGATTCCCGGTTTATTGTTGATTGTCCTTATAGCTGTTGTGAGGGCCCTGATGCTACCGGGGGCCTTTGAGGGAGTGAAGTACCTGTTTACTCCAGAATGGTCTCAATTGAAACAACCTGCCACATGGCTGGCAGCTCTTACTCAAAATGCCTGGGATACAGGGGCCGGATGGGGCCTTTTCCTTACCTATGCTGCCTATATGCAGGTCAAACATGGTGCGGTCAAGAATGCATTCATTACCGGCATTGGCAACAACATGGTATCATTAATGGTAGGGGTAATGATCTTTGGAACTGTCTTCGCTGTTCTCCAAAGGGAAATGGGCATGGGTGATCCTGAGATCCTGAACATTATGAAAACCAGCGGTCCGGCTTCCACCGGGCTTACTTTTATCTGGATGCCCCAGCTTTTTCAGCGTATGTTCTTAGGAACTCCATTGGCAATACTGTTTTTTCTGGGTCTGACCTTTGCAGGATTTTCATCGCTGATCGCTATGCTTGAACTTGCCACAAGGGTATTGCTCGACAAGGGATTAAAACGAAAAACGGCGATTGCCATTGTGGTTTTAGTAGTATATCTTCTGGGAATACCTTCGGCAAGAAGTATTGATTTCCTGAGCAACCAGGACTATGTATGGGGGATCGGCCTGATCATTTCAGGGGGATTCATCTCAATAGCCATAATACGTAGCAGGGTTTCCCTTGTTCGCTCCTCGTTAAACACTGTACCCGATGACTGGAATGCAGGCCGGTGGTGGAGCTTTAACATCAATTACTTCGTCCCGGTGGCAGCCCTCTTGCTGCTCATCTGGTGGATGTTCCTTTCTGCAACTGTATTTGCAGCTGATGACTGGATGAACCCATTCCATCCCTTCAGTGTCATGACATGCCTGATGCAATGGGGAATCTTCCTGGGGGTATTCATCATCGCCAACCGCAGGATTATTAAAGGAATGTGAGTGATCAGGAATAACTGCTTTTGTCCCAGCAATGAGTACATAACTTGTTGAAAGGCAACCCGATCGCTTCTACCAGATCATCCATCTTCTGATACATAAGACTGGTGAGTTTCAACCGCTTGCGGATCTGTTCCACCATATCATGGTATTGCTCAGAATCATTATCAAGGTATTCAGCCGGTTTGATCTCATCTGTACCTGTTAATTCGTGTATAGCCCTTCTGCCTGCCAGATCGAGGCGGGTACGTGAAATGGAGAAATTCAGGAATTCACAGGGGAACAGTAATACAGGACAGGCTACCCGCAGATGAACTTCCTTTGCTCCTTCCTCGAACAGTTTTTGAGTATTATCCTTTAGTTGGGTGCCACGTACAATAGAATCCTCACAGAATATGATCCTCTGATCCTTAATCAGTTCTTTATTCACCACCAGCTTCATCTTTGCAATATTATCCCTGGTTTCCTGGTTTTGAGGCATAAAACTTCGGGGCCAGGTAGGTGTGTATTTAACAAAGGGCCTGGTATACGGGATGCCTCGCTCATTACTGTAGCCTATTGCATGCCCCACTCCGGAGTCCGGTATACCCGATACGCAATCTGCTTCTATCGAATCCCTGCGTGCCAGCGCAGCGCCACAGTTATAACGGCAGCGGTCGACATTGATCCCTTCATAAAAAGAAGCCGGATAGCCATAATATACCCACAAAAAGGAGCATATCTGCATTTCATCACCCGGTGGCCTCCTTTGTTCAATTCCCTCGGCAGTGATCTTTACCACTTCGCCTGGCCCCAGGTATTTTTCGATCTCATAATCCAGGTTAGGAAAAGTGATGCTTTCAGTGGCCACAGCATATCCGTCCTCACCGGCTCCAATAATGACGGGAGTACGTCCAAGCCTGTCCCGTACAGCATATAAGCCATTCTCGGTCAGCATCAGTATAGAACATGATCCCTTAATCAGACTGAATACATTATCCAGTCCCTCCTCATAGGACGCTCCCTCACAGATAAGTATTGATATAAGTTCAGTCTGGTTGATCCCCTTGTCACTCAATTCTGCAAAACGCTGTCCTTTTGCAAGCGCTCTTTTTTCCAGCTGTTCGATATTGCTGATCTTGCCAACCATGGCCAGGGCAAATCTTCCGAGGTGAGAGTTGGCAATTATCGGGGAAGATTCCAGATCACTGATAATACCAATTCCTGATCTGCCTTTGAAATCCCTGATAACGGAATCAAACTTGGACCTGAAGTAATCATTATCCAGGCTGTGTATCCTTCGACGGAATCCTGCATCGTTGAGAACGACTACTCCCGCTCTCCTTGTTCCCAGATGAGAATGATAATCAGTACCATAAAACAGATCCTGTACACAGTCCGATTTCTTAATACAACCAAAAAAACCACTCATGATAATTAGGAGATTTGATGAAAATTGGAGCTGAAAACCTTTTGTGAAAGCATGGTTTTAAATTTGCAAATTATTAGGATTAAACGGAAGCTTTTTCAAGAGAAAGTGTAAATAATAATCAACATTGAATTCACAGGCATCCGGGAGGATCTCAAAGAGTGTAAACAGATCTTTAATAATTGTCTGATCATCATATTATTTTGAAAAAAATGTCCACCCAATCAAAGTTTGTAGTAAATTTATAGTAATCCCGATTGAAGCTCCTCGCCGCAAGCAGCGGGGAACCGAGTTTACGAGCTCGGCGAAGCCAATGCGTTCGCAGGATTCAGTCTGTTTAACTAAAAATCACATTCAATGAAATTCGCATATATAGGAACCTATCCACCCCGGGAGTGCGGTATTGGCACTTTTACAAATAACCTGTACCAATACATGGTTGATCAAGAGGCTACCGGATCCCCTGAACATGAAGGATTTATTGTCGCCATGAATGATAATGACCTTGAATATGAATATCCACTGGAAGTCAAATTCACCATCCGGCAGGAACATCAGCGTGATTACATTCAGGCAGCCAATGCCATTAACTACAGCGGAGCAGACGTATGCATCCTGGAACATGAATTCGGTATTTTCGGCGGACTCAACGGTGTATACATCCTGCCCTTATTACACAAGCTGGAAATTCCGCTGATCGTTACTTTTCATACCGTACTCAAAACACCCAGCTATGACCAGAAAGCCATCACCCTGGAAATTAGTAAAATGGCCAACAGGATAGTAGTAATGAGTAACAGGGCCATTGAATTTCTGACTAAGGTGTATAAGATACCGGCTAAAAAGATTGAAAAGATCGAACACGGCGTGCCGGACCTGTATTATGACTCGGCCAGCTCCAAAAAGGAGTTCAATTTCGAGGATAGGACGGTCCTGCTGACTTTCGGACTACTGAGCAGGAACAAGGGAATTGAGACGGTGATCAGGGCCCTGCCAGCAGTGGTCGAGAAATATCCCGACACCCTGTATATGATAATCGGGAAAACCCATCCCAGTGTGATCAGGCATGCGGGAGAAGAATACAGGAATTTCCTCAGACTGTTGATTAAAAGCCTCAAGCTTGAGGAACATGTTTTTTTCCTCAATGAATTCATCAGCCAGGAGGACCTGTTCAAATATCTGTCAGCTACTGACATTTATATCTCTCCATACCTTAACGAAGCTCAGATAACCAGTGGAACTCTTTCCTATGCCATAGGTGTGGGAACTGCAGTACTCTCAACACCCTACTGGCATGCTCAGGAATTACTGGCCGAGGGAAGGGGAGAATTGTTTGACTTCAACAATTCGGCTCAGCTGGGTGACATGATCCTGGAACTCCTGGATGCACCGGAAAAACTTCAACAACTCAGGCAGAATGCCCTATCATATGGCAAGATGATAGCCTGGCCAAGAACCGGACAGCAATACAATAACCTGGCGGCCACAATTATGAAAGAACCGGTAATCAAGATCCGGCAGGAGACAATCCTTGACCCCCTTGTATTGCCACCTTTTTCAATGACACACATCCGGAGGCTTACTGATGATACGGGTATCATCCAACATGCCAAGTTTGGAATTCCGAACCTCAAGGAAGGATACTGCCTTGATGATAATGCCAGGGCCCTGTTGCTGGTACTGATGGCATACAGGCAGAAGAAAGATCCTACGGCACTTGAGTTATTTCCTATTTACCTGAGTTATATTCACTATATGCAGAACGAGGACGGCACCTTCCGCAATTTCCTGAGCTTCAAGAGGGAATACCTCGATGAACTGGGTTCAGAGGATTCATACGGCCGGGCAGTATGGTCACTTGGTTATCTGCTTGGAAATGCTCCTAATGATGCCTATTATCAATCGGGGAAATTAGTCTTTTTCGATGCCCTGCCATATTGCACAAAACTTGTATCCATCAGGGGAATTGCTAATACCATCATAGGCATTAGTTACTACCTGCGCAGTAACAGGGATGATGAGTCAATTTCCGAACTCTTAAGGGACCTGACGCAAAAGATCGTTAATAACTATAAATCCGAGAAGTCGAATGGCTGGAACTGGTTTGAATCCATACTCACATATGATAACGGAATTTTACCCCTGTCCCTTCTGCATGCATATGAAATTCTGAACGACGAAAAAATAAAAAATATAGCCCTCGAATCCATCGAATTCCTCACCGAACAAAGCATGAGGGATGATTACCTCTCCCTGATCGGTAATGAGAAGTGGTACAGGAAGGATGAAGAACGATCAGTATTCGCACAGCAACCTGTGGATGCCCTTGCTATGGTATTAATGTATTACCAGGCTTTCTATGTCACTAAAAATAAAAAGTACATCAACCTTATGTTTTCATCTTTTATGTGGTTCCTGGGAGAGAATGACCTGAGAATGAATCTGTATGATTTCGAAACGGATGGCTGCTGTGATGGAATTGAACGATACGGCATTAACCGGAACCAGGGGGCCGAAAGTACCCTGGCTTACCTGATTGCCCACCTGAGGATACTTAGAGCCCATGAAATAATGCATAAAAGCTGATAATATGATCATAAACAGATATCCAAACAATCCTATCCTAACAAAGGATGATGTTCCCTATCCCGTTGCAACGGTGCATAATGCAGCAGTTGCCAAGTATAATGATGAATATATAATGATCTTCAGATCCCATCTGTTCAGCGGCAGAAGTATCCTGGGTAAAGCAATAAGCAGAAATGGTTTTGACTTTACCGTTGATCCTGAACCCTTTATGATCCCGGCCACCGATGGGATCTTTAAGGAATATGAAGAATACGGTGTTGAAGACCCGCGAATTACCTTTATCGAAGGAGAATACCTGATCACCTACAGTGCATATTCCAGGCACGGGGTACGGATCGGACTGGCCCGCACTAAAGACTTCACTGAGATAGAACGATTCAGCCTGATTACTGAAGCTGATTACCGGAATGTGGTGATCTTCCCAGAAAGGTTCGACGGCCTGTATGCCCGCCTGGACCGTCCCCATTCGGAAATATCACCCTGGTCGGTATGGATCAGCTATTCCCCCGACCTTAAATACTGGGGGGAATCCAGGCTGATAATGAAACCCCTCCAGTATCATTGGGACGAGATGAAGATCGGTCCGGGTGCCCCCCCCATCAAAACCAGCCGCGGATGGCTGAACATTTATCACGGAGTTTTCCCTACCATGGACGGCAGTGTTTACAGGCTTGGCGTTGCATTGCATGAACTGGACGATCCTTCCGTGATCATTGCAGTTGGTGACAGGTGGATACTGCAACCTGAAGAAATCTACGAGATTACTGGTTACGTGCATAACGTGGTATTCAGCTGTGCTGCTGTCGGGGAAGAAGACGGAAGTGTTAAGATTTACTGGGGAGGAGCCGATAAGGTCATGTGCGCAGGCACAGCCATGATGGAAGACCTGGTCGATTACTGCCTTGAACAGCCCAGAAAAGCCCTGTAAGATGAGAGTGGCTGTACTGTCTCCAATTTCATGGAGAACCCCTCCCTTGAAATACGGGCCATGGGAACAAATTGCTTCCAATATTGCCGAAGGCCTGGTTAAAGAAGGCATTGAAGTTAGCCTCTTCGCTACAGGTGATTCCAACACCAGTGGACGACTTGAATATATTGCACCCCAGGCCTGGTCTGAAAACCCGGAAATGGATCCCAAGGTCTGGGAATGTCTTCATATCAGCCAACTGATGGAAATGGCCGGCAATTTTGACATCATACACAATAACTTTGATTTCCTGCCGCTGACTTATTCAAAGCTTATCCCGGTCCCTATGCTCACCACTATTCATGGATTTTCCTCACCCAGGATCCTCCCGGTATATAAAAAGTATAATAAAAGCAGCAATTATGTATCCATCAGTGATTCAGACAGGAACCATGAGCTGGATTATATAGCAACCGTATATAACGGCATAAAAGAAGAAGACTTCAGCTACAATCCTGAGACTGGGAATTACCTTCTTTTCTTCGGCAGGATCCATCATGAAAAGGGCTGTTATGAAAGCATCATGATAGCCAGAAAAGCCGGTATGAAACTGATCATCTCCGGTTTGATACAGGATGAGGCCTATTACCAGGAGAAGATAGCCCCGTGGATCAACCAGGATGATATCGTATATGTGGGCAATTCAGGAAAGGAGAAAAGAAATGAATTGCTCGGGAATGCTTACGCACTGCTGCATCCCATCAATTTCGATGAACCATTCGGACTGAGTGTGGCTGAGGCTATGTATTGCGGAACCCCGGTTATAGCCTTTAATCGCGGATCAATGCCTGAACTAATCAGGAATGGTGAAACAGGATACCTGGTAAAAACCATTGACGAAGCCAGTGAAATTCTGTCGCAGATACCATTGCTAGAAAGGAAGCGCTGTCACATGCATGCCCGCAATAATTTTACACAGAAAAAAATGGTCAGGGATTACCTGGAAGTATATCGCAAAATTACAGGTCTTTGATCATTCTTCCTTCAGGGTAGTAAGTAATTCTTTAAGATCTACAATGGCATAGGTTGACGAATAATCTGACATGGCATATGGAATGATCAGGTCACCGTTGTGAATAATGGACCCGCATGAATAAACTACATTGGGAACATATCCCTCCCTTTCGTCTTTGTTCGGTATCAGCAACGGTTCCTTAAGGCGGCCAATTTCCTTATCCGGTTCATTGAGATCAAATAAGGCAGCACCCAGCACATACTCCCGCATGGGTCCGACAGCATGGGTAATGACCAGCCATCCGTCCCCGGTTTCAATCGGCGAACCGCTGTTCCCTACTTGTATAAATTCCCAGGGATATTTAGGCTGCTGCAGTAATCGTGCCTCCCTCCACATAGTGATATTGTCTGAAAATGAAATGTAATTATTTACCCCATCAATGCGACATAACATAGCATACTTACCATTTATCTTCCTGGGGAACAAGGCCATTCCCTTATTCTGGGCTATTTCACCGTGAAGGGGCAGTACCCTGAAATGATAGAAATCTTTTGTTTCTATTAGTTTCGGCATTATAGCCATCCCGTCAAAAGCAGTATAGGTGGCATAATAAGATACTTCTCCATTCTCATCTGTAAATTTTACAAATCGTGCATCTTCAATACCGTTTCTTTCTGTTTCCGATACAGGGAAGATCACCCGCTCTGAAATGGCTGTATCCAATGAGAATTCTATCTCATAGTGAGAAGAAGCCAGCCACATGATCTCCTTAAGCAACATTTCCTTTGCTGGGGTAAGATCCAGTTCCCGCCTGATCTGGTCTACCATTCTCTTTAATTCACCATAGGTAAATGTATCTCCCAGCTTCTCAAACACAAGGGCAGGCGGTACTATGTTATTAAAGTTCTGCATCTCATCCAGCTTTGACATAAAGGATCGCTTATCATAAATATGCCTTTTAACATGCTCTGCCTCATCAAGAAACTGTCCGGCTTCCTCGAGTGTCAGCACATTATGCTTGTCCAGTATACCGGTCCGGAAAACCAGTGAAGATATATGCCCCTCACCTGTACCACGGAAGCTCAGAATTATCCTCTGTTCTCCGAATGAGAGTTCACTCTGATCAGGATGTTCCACAGCAGAAGGATTAAACAGGGCTGCCGATTCAATGGAATATTCCATGGTGAAGTAGGACCCGATCAGAACTTTTTGATTGGTACTAAAAGAGCCGAAATCAATGTCCATTTTCTCGAACAGGTGGTTCAGCCTTTCAAAATGCTTCTCGAAGGTTTTCGAAATATTCCGGTGACGCTTGGCAAAATCCCTTAAGACCTGGGTAAGTGCTTTCCTAACCTCTTCTTCGGACATTTCCAGGACTTTTCTGATGATGCCTTTACTCCTTTCGTCGCCGGTATACAAGAACCGTGCAATGACCCTGCTTGGGTCCGGATAAAAAGTTATATTCTTTCTTTTAATCTCCAGTGCCATAGATTAAGTATTTATACCGCTAAAGAATAAGTCGTAAATATAATATTAATTTGTTCATTTTGAGGAGGTATAAAATAGGAAATCCAGCAAACCTGTTTTAATAATACTATAGGCTTGAGATAATATTCCTGCCTGGAATCGACCTGACGTATGCCATTATGACATATTTTCACGCAGCTTATATGTCATATTGGCGCATTTATTAATTGCTGCCTTGTTTAAAGACCCGAATTTGTGTTGGCATGTGATTTGACTATACCGTATCAGACAAAACAAATGTTACACTTTACAAATTGTTAAACTTTAAATATTTAGGAGGACCAAATCATGTTAACAAGAATTAATAAAAGATTTCCGGCATTTTATGATGATTTCATGGGAAGGGATTACCTGCCCGAGTTTTTCTCAAATAATCACTTTAAAAGTTTACCCGCAGTAAACATAATTGAAAATGATGACGATTTTGTTATCGAGATAGCTGCTCCGGGACTTGAGAAAAAGGATTTCAAAGTAAATCTGGAGAACGATTGCCTGACCATCTCTTCAGAAATGGAGAATAATGCAGAAGAGTCCAATGAAAGGTATACAAGAAAAGAATTCATGTATAATTCATTCAGCCGCAGTTTCACCTTACCCGAAACGGTAAACAGTGACAAGGTCAAGGCAAATCATAAGAACGGGATACTTTTCGTAAGCATTCCTAAAAAAGCAGAAGCCAAGATAAAACCTTCGAGGCAGATTGAAGTTTCATAAGTATAATAGTTCAGGCTTAAAAGAGGCTGTTTTCCCCGACTTTCGGGTAAACAGTCTTTTTTTTTATAAAAGGATATTAAAATGAGCTGCCTGAAGAATACCTTCTGATAAGCATTTCGGCTGCAGGCATATTATTCGGGGTCTGGTCGATTTTTGCCATGCAGGTCAGTAATTTGAATATTGGTCCTGATCCCAAAGCTGAAGCCCGTTTTATCAGTAAAGGGCCTTACAGTATCCTGCGCCATCCCATGTATGCGGCTATCCTTCAAACTTTTGTCCCACTTGTTATAAGCACGCCAACAATAATCAGATTGAGTCTTATAATATTGTTGTTTACAGACCTACTTATTAAGATTGAGCACGAGGAGATACTGTTGCTCCGGTATTTCGAGAACTACGAAGCTTACCGGAAGAATACCTGGAAGATCCTGCCATTTGTATATTAAGTAAGGCAGAGATTCCCTGTTAAATGATAAATACTTAATTTTCCCAAATAATTATTATCCGCTCTAATATTATGGAAGAAGAAACCGGTTCAGGCACAAAAATTACCGAAGAGCAGGTTCAGCTGGCCAGAATATCCAAAGCACTGAGCCATCCTGTAAGAATATACATACTTGATCTTCTGTCAAAACAAAGTTGTTGCTACAGCGGGGATCTGGCTGAAGAACTTCCGGTTGCCCGATCAACTTTATCCCAGCATCTGAAAGAATTAAAAAGTGCCGGACTGATTCAGGGCAATATTCATTCTCCGAAGATTAGGTATTGTCTCAACGAGGAAACCTGGAATGAAGTCAGAAAATATTATAAAAAATTCTTCAGAATTTGATTATCTATTAAAATCATTTCGTATTTTTACGAAATACGAAATAAATACTATATCATGGACAGAACAAATGAAGAACTTAAAGAGATCGTAAAGGAAAAATATTCAGTGATAGCAGAACAAAGCGATCAACCAGATTGCGGATGCGGATGTGGCTGTGCCAAAACGGAACCCGCCTATTCAGTACTCTCTGAGGATTATACCAGACTCAAAGGCTATAATCCGGAGGCTGATTTGAGCCTCGGTTGCGGCGTACCTACCCAGTTCGCAAGGATCAGTGAAGGAGATACTATTGTGGACCTGGGATCGGGTGCCGGTAATGATTGCTTCGTGGCCGCCTCTCTTACGGGGGCATCGGGTAAAGTAATCGGCATTGACATGTCTGAAGCTATGATCCGTAAAGCCCGGAGTAATGCAGAAAAAACAGGAAGGAATAATGTTGAGTTTCACCTGGGAGAAATTGAAAACCTCCCCCTTGAGGATGATACAGCCGATACCGTTCTCAGTAATTGCGTGATGAATCTTGTACCTGACAAGAGACAGGCATTTAGGGAAACATACCGGATCTTAAAGCCGGGAGGACACTTCAGTATCTCTGATAAGGTTATCAGGGGGGAAATGCCCGGTTCACTAAAAAAAGATGCTGAAATGTATGCAGGTTGTGTTGCAGGCGCATTAAAGATAGAAGAATACCTTGGAATAATCCGGGATACAGGCTTTACAGCCGTGGAGATACTGGACGACAGGAAAACCCCTTTACCGGATGAACTGCTCTCAGGCATTGAGGACCTCAAGGAGATTCGGGATTTTCAGGCAGGGGTATATGGTATGTACAGCATTACGGTTTATGCAGAAAAACCGGGAAAAGCATGAAAACACAGGGCTTTAGCCCGGAGCTGGCCGATTATTGCAATACTGTGAGCCAGGAGTTTGACCTGATCCCCGAGGATAGGGTACAATCCCTGGAAAAGATCGGTGATTATATTGTGCAGGAACCGGAGCGACGGCCTTCAATCCACGTGCTGTAAGTTCCCTGGAAAGAGCCGGGTTTAAGGTGTCAGGTGAAAGCACAAGCCAGGGGAATCCAAGGTATGAATTATATTCAGGTACATTCCGGAGCGATGCAGACAGATAGGCAGGGAGTTGTTCTATGTAATGAATTATGTGAGTTCCAGGATTTTTTAAATTCAAATAATTGATTATTTTTGCAAGCCAATTATTAACAGGAGAATTTACAGGAAAATAATTAAAGAAATGGCCCATCATCAATCAGCAAAGAAAAGGATCAGGCAAAATCAGAAACTGCGGGATCAGAACCGTTACTATGCCAAGAGTACACGCTCTGCCGTGAAGAAACTGAGGGATACTTCTGAAAAAGAATCAGCCGCAGAACAATTACCCATAGTATTCTCCATGCTTGATAAGCTAGCCAAGCACAGGGTGATCCATAAGAACAAGGCCTCCAACCTTAAATCCAAGCTTGAGAAGCACGTAAACAGTTTATAGTATCAAGATTCACATATACAGATGAAAGGTGTCCCCAAAGGGCACCTTTTTTTTATTCCCTTTATTAATACATTGTGTTAAATTTCAATAAAACAGATATACATGGATATGTCATAGACGAAAATATTGAAAGATAAAACCAACCGGAAATGAATGCATTCTGTGTACTGACTGTCAGGTGGTATGTCCGGTTAAGGCGATCTATGATTCTGCATATAACACAGATTCATAAGATGAGAATGGCCGGATAAGTTCCAATATCCCCACGGAATAAGCCAAAAAATATAAGAGCAAATAGGGCACCTGGCTATCATGCCCCATAGTCGCCTTACGGAAAAAATAATTGCATTTGCTGAACGATAAATAAGCTTTTCCGTCATAAAGGGATAAATCACCCGATAATCATTTCTTTATGCAGGATTACAAAAACCTCAGAATCAAAGACTGGGCCCTCGAAGATCGTCCAAGGGAAAAACTCCTTGCAAGTGGTAAGAACAGCCTGAGTAATGCAGAATTGATAGCCATCCTTCTGGGATCAGGGAACAGTACCGAGTCAGCCCTTGATGTTTCCAAAAAAATCCTGCGTTCCGTGGATTATGACCTTTTTGAGCTCAGCCGAATGTCAGTCGATCAACTGAAAAAAATCAACGGTATCGGACCGGTTAAAGCCATTACAATAACTGCCGCCTTCGAATTGTGTAAAAGAAAAACACAATCAGACAGGCCTGAACATGTAAAAATTTCCAGCAGCAAGGATGCCTTCGGAATAATCTGTCCTGTCATCGCCGAGCTGGCCCATGAAGAATTCTGGATACTCATGCTGAACCGCTCGAACCGTTGCATCCGCAAACAAAAGATCAGTCAGGGAGGCTTGTCGGGTACCGTCATTGATATCAGACTTATCCTGAAATATTCCATAGAATTGCTGGCTTCCTCCCTTATCATTTGTCATAACCATCCGTCAGGGAACCTTAATCCAAGTGATGCTGACAACCGAATCACAAAAAAAATCCAGGAATCCGGTAAGCTGATGGATATTCAATTGCTGGACCATATTATTGTTGGAGATAATTCCTACTTTAGCTATGCAGACAATGGCTTGATTTAAGGTTTCAACATCCAGTTGTCAGCCTTTACCTGGTTCCGGAAATAAACATGAATATTCTTAAGAATTCAGCTATAGATCATAACCGGTGGAACCGCTGT
>CAZILN010000287.1:0-8914 GCA_964540005.1 uncultured Bacteroidaceae bacterium
GAAAATGCAAGGCTTGATAAGATGAAAAATGAAATTAACTTTCGCTTCATAGTTGTGAATTTTAATGTCTGACAAAAATAGGGGCTTTTATGATTCTGGCAAGCAGTAAGAATATTTTAAAAAGCATATGATCTCAAATCCCTTTAAATATACTGGCAGTACATTGAGGAGAGTGTTAAATGATTGTTAAACAGTAGCTTGGATTATGTTTTGTCTGTATTTCCGATTATTTTTACAAAGGAATTCGAGGTATATATATTTTTAAACAATTTTTAACATTTAGTTTGTAACAATTCTATTTCAAATACGTTATATCTATAACTAACGTTCATAGGTTTAGGTTTAGTGGTTAGAGTGTATTCAAGTTAGTAATTAGGGGTTAAGGTGCAGATTTTTCTGCACCTTTTCTGTTCATGCAAACATCATCTCCAGTATGGCCTTACGGTCTGCGTCATCCAGCCGATAGTTAACTCCTGAAGATTTGCTAATGTTCATCTGGGTAAGTATCTCATCTTTCTGGTCATAGGTAATCCCAATTTCCCCCAGTGTAACCGGACATTTAATACTGCGGAAAAAGTTTTCCAGATTATCGATTGTTGTATCAATATCCTCCGATTCGTAAAGATGCCTTCCCAGCTGTCTTATTCTCCCGGGATCCCTCATTTTAATGTGCCGGAGCCAGGAGGGGTAGGCTATGGTTAAGCTCGCACCATGCGGCGTGTCATAAAGGAAAGACAGGGCGTGGCCAATTGCATGCACCCCCCAGTCACCTGTTATGCGTCCCCACAAAGTTGTTCCGTTTAAAGCATTGGTGGCTGCCCACATAATTTTTTCCCTTAGCTCATAATTCTGAAGATCGGAAAGTAAAGCCGGACCAAAGATCATAGCTTCTTTGATAATAGCTTCAACAAAACGGTCTGATAGTGTAGCTTCACCATATCCGAAGAAACTTTCGAGGCAATGAGCTATCAGGTCGGCTATGCCGTATGCGGTGTAATTTTCCGGAACCGTTATCGTATAAGCCGGATCCAGGTAGGAATGCCTGGGATACATTTCCGGGTGGTTGAATCCTATCTTTTCCCGGGTATCCGGATTTTGCAGAACGGCGGTTCCGTTCATTTCCGTACCTGTTGCAGCCAGGGTTAAGACAGCGATCAAAGGTATGGCACTCAAATTGTCAATTCTGCCTTTCATTACATCCCATCCCTCACATCCCTCAGCGATACAAACTGAGATAATCTTTGCGGAGTCAATCACAGATCCGCCACCCACAGCAATTATCATGTCGACTTTGTTATCAATACCTGTTTGAGCAGCCTTATTGACATCACCTACCAGAGGGTTGGGCTTGATCCCGTCGAATTCAATTATTTGTATGCCGGCAGTGGTCAGTTGTTCCACTGCCGTATCATAACTTCCGTTTCTTAATACGGATCCCTTACCGTAGACCAGAAGGGCTCTATCACCATATCGTCTGGCTTCGTCTCCCATACCCTTTAATACATCTTTCCCAAAATGAACCATGGTAGGCGTATAAGCTCTGAAATTTTCCATAATCGGTATAATATTATCGTTTATAAGATCTTTCAATTACAGGATGAGCTGTATTGACAAATACTCGTCGGTCAAAATAATAAATTATCTTTCAAATGTATCAAGATCTGAGTTCCACATGTTTCAATAAATTTTTAAAAATAATAAAATGAAAGGGAAGGAAATTATACCAGTAAATTCTTCCGGGTATCCCTTTTGGTGAAAAGTATGCGTGGACCGTCAATCGCTGCATGCTGTTTTTTTCTTTACGAATCCTGAATTCGAGCCAGGCCTTTCCGGGCAGTATCATTTCAGCCCTGAGAAGGAGTCTCTTGTCCGGAACCAGGTCTTCAACCCTCCAGAAACCTATCACATCATTGATCCTTAGTGATGAAACACTCCTTCTTCCCCTGGATGTTCCGACTCCCATCAGTATCCTGTCAAAAAATCCCCTCAGCCGCCACATCCAGTTGTTATGGAACCAGCCTTCCCTGCCACCGATCCTGCAGATAGAAGTGAACAGGGCAGCAGCACTTTTTTCAGTAAGAATGGAATAATCGCTGTTGTACCTGGGAGGTTTTTCCAGTTCAGAAAGCTTTATTGCCAGTTCATGGGCAGGCGGATAGGCATCCGACCACCGTGTATAGATCCTGTCATGGTCCTCCCGGGAAAGGGCTCTTAATAATGATTCCTTATAATTAAGGGTCCTGAACTGCAGGACCTGCTTTATACTGTCATCCCGGCAAATCACTTCATTGACCACAGATTCCATTAAACAATGAATGATTTGGGCCGGCACCGGTGTCAGCAGGCTGACTACATAGCTGTAAAGCCTGGTTCCGGATACAGGGAAACTGAGGTACACCCTTCTTTTCCTGAGCAGCCTGGCAAAGGTTTTGATCATGTCTTTGTAGGAGAGAATATCGTTTCCGCAGATATGGTAAGACTTACCTGTTGTTCCGTCTACTTCAATGATCCCAACAAGGTATTTAATGATATCCCGTATGCTTATTGGCTGACAAATGGTCCTTGACCAGCGGGGAAAAATGAAGACTGGGGAGTTTTTTACTATGTTTTTAATGATCTCATAGGATGCGCTGCCTGATCCGATAATTATGGCAGCATGCAGAATAGTGGCTGGAGTTTTACCGGTCTTCAGGATCTCAGCCACATTGAGCCTGGATCTCAGGTGGTTTGACAGCCGGGTACTGTGTTCGCCCAGTCCCCCGAGGTATATGACCCGTTTTATTTTTTTTTCTTCGGCAACAAACCGGAAGTTGGTAGCAGCCTGCAGGTCTGCTATCTCAAACTCTTGTTTACCCAGCAACATGGAATGTATCAGGTAATAGACAATATCAACTTTGTCAAGCGCATTTTTCAGGTCCCTGATATTCAGTGCATCAGCTACAATAATCTCTGCTGAGGGCCAGCGGTCGTGGTGTTCAGGTGAGTACTTCCTGACCATGACCCTCACGCGGTATCCTCTTTGCAGCAATTCAGGTACCAGGCGCCCGCCAATATAACCGGTAGCACCTGTTACAAGGATAGTTCCTATCCCGGGCCTTGGAGTGGTGGGCAGATCCGTACAAAAATACTCGCTTGATTCGAAGGCCATCTGCTTTAATAATGTATTTCTCCGCATGCGCTGTCCCGGCTCGCCCCCGTCACAGATGCATAAGAGTTTACCTGTCCAAGATATTTCAGTAAACCAAGAAATCCAAAAACAATGGCTTCCTTGAAATTTATCAGCTGTGTATCAGGAATATGCAGTTTGCACCTGAGATGTTTTCTTATCTGATCCACCAGGAAGGTATTGTGTGTCCCACCCCCGGTTAACAATACGGAGTCACAGGATCTTTCCTCTATGCTTTCCGCAATCTGGACGGCAATATGTTCATATACCGTTCGCATCATGTCATTATGTGGTAAGGAGGAAGAGTTGATCACTTTCACAAATACCTCGTCAAACCATTCTTTGCCCAGTGATTTGGGCCCTTTTGATTTATAGTACTCAAGTGCATTCAATTTGTTTAAGAGCTCAGCATTTATTCTGCCTGATCCGGCCAGCCTGCCAGCTTCATCATAATCTCTGCCAGCCTGCCTGCTCAGATAATTCAGAATAATGTTGCAGGGAGAAATATCAAATGCATACCTGCTGCCTTTTTTATTATAGGAAATATTACAAAATCCGCCGAGGTTCAGGCAATAGCTGTATTCACTAAAAAGCAGCTGGTCGCCTACCGGTACCATTGGGGCTCCCTGTCCGCCAAGCTCCACATCCCCCTTCCTGAAATCCGAAACCGTTGTAATACCTGTAAGGGATGCAATAAGTTCACCGGATCCTGCCTGGAAGGTAATCCCTTTGGCCGGTTCGTGAAATACGGTATGGCCATGGGATGATATAAGCTCAGGTATACAGGGCAGGCCGTCGGCAAATTCGGATACTTTCCCGGCAATCAGCCTTCCGTATTCCCGGTCCAGATCATCCAGAGCTTCTTTTTTCAGCTGCATGGCATTCATCAGCCGTTCCTGCCAGCTCTTATCGTAGTTGTAAGTTATTGTATTTATCAGGCGGTAGAACCACTTTCCTTTTTCCGAACTGAATTCGCAGCAAGCCAAATCAAGTCCGTCAACCGAGGTCCCTGACATGATACCTATGACCGTATATTTTTTACCTTCGCTTACCAATAGAATTCAGAATAATAATAGGAGAGGTTGTCCTTGTTGTCGATGATATATAATTCAAGTTCGTGTTTTAGCCCTTTTGTTAATCTTTCCCTGTCAAAGGCATATTTCACTTCATTGTCCCGGGTATTATATTCAAAAAGCACCCATTGATTATCGATATAACCGTCATATGAGCGGATCCCGGACAGATTATCCTCTACTTTGAACCTGATCGAATTATCCTGTGACATATCCTTTCCGAACGCTGTATTTATGGGCGTTATTACCGGAGGGACAGTATCAAGGCTGACAGCAAAGCGTCCGAAAAAAATCGGATCAGCTGTGAGCTGACCATCCTTCCATTCACCCCCAAGATAAGATTCCTCCCCTTCATCGTCGATTGCAATTATAGCTACCTTAGCCTTCAGGCTGTCATGCAAGGGAGCAGTAGCCAGTGCTAGGCGGTATGGCAGATGGACCGGTGTATAAGGGGTATTCACCAAATGAACATCTGACAGGTAATTATCTTCACCGGATGCTATATCGTATTCGAAAGAAATATCAGAATAAAAAGCATTTTCAGGAAAATCAATTTTTATCCCTTCATTTTCATAGCTGTTCGGCTGGTTGTATTTGAAGATCTTCTCAAATACAGGCGGTCCGGGATGCCCGGACGGCTTGTACCTGACATCGAATGCCAGTTCCGAGTGATTCATATAAGCATCATGAATGATGATCTTAATACTGTGCAGGCTGGTATCTGAAAACTCTATCAATCCGGAATCGACAACTTTCTCATACAGGTTCAGCCGGTTATTGGGTTCGAGGAACAGCCGCTGGATATCTTTTCCGTCCCTTTGTTTTGCTTCATAATCAATGAAACTGTTAATATACCTGGATTCATTAAAAGAAAATTCATCCATCTTTATCGAGAAAATATGCTTCTCATCCTGGTAAAGATCAATGGTGTAAAGTCCGCATTTATTCCTGGTTCCATTTAAATAATCATAGGCCTCTATTCCAATCCCAAACTTGCCGCTGACAGTAAGTGGCAGAGGATCAATTAGTTTAAATCTGCCGCTGTTGTTTTCTACCGGGTAGGCATCCTTACTGGCAATATAACTGAATTCATCCTGCTTTTCATAATGGTATAAGCAGACGGATAGAAACTTCGGGGGCAGGGTATCCCGGATATTAAATCCGTACCTGAGTACATTCTCAGGATTCTGGTTGGATGAATTCCTGATCTCGAAATGAAGGTGCGGGCCAAATGAATACCCGCTATTGCCCGACCAGGCAATAAGCTCACCCTTCTCAACTTTCCATTCATCCTTCCCGGGGTAGATGTTCATAGTATGTTTGTTCTTGGCATACTGCCTTTCCCTGACGTATGCAGCTATATCCGGCCTGAACCTGTCGAGATGACCATACACAGTTGTTTTACCATTCGGATGGGCAAGATAGAGTGCATTTCCAAAACCACCTGATGAAATGTTTATCCTTGAAATATAACCCTCGGCAGCAGCATGGACTTTATGACCGGATACTCCCTGGGTTTTAATATCAATCCCTGAATGGAAATGATCGGAACGGATCTCTGCGAAATTGCCCGATAGCAGCATTGTAATATTTACAGGTGCCTGGAAGTATGATTTATTAACATTTTCCTGTGACCTGACAGCCTGGAAGAATAATAGATTACCGAACAGAATGATAGCTATTTTTAAATACTTCATGATACAACTGTGATTGATAATTTATAAATACAAAGATGCAAAACTACAACTAAATGGCATTCAGTTAAAAAAGCAGGCATCATTTTTTTTAATTGAAAACAGTCTTATATTTGTATAAAGAATAAAGGTAATGGATGAGCCCTGGAACGAAAGTTTAACTGAACTCAGGACCAAGGTCCGGAAAATGATTGAGGTGTATGAGGAATCCAGGAACAATTATGAAATGATGTATACCGAGAACAAAGACCTGAAGGAGAGGATGCAGCAAACTGAACAGGAATTAAATGATTTAAAAAACAAATATAATACCTTAAAAATAGCAAAATCACTGAAGGCGTCCGGTGAAGATAAACATGATGCCAGGATAAAAGTGAACAAGATGGTGCGGGAGATTGATAAGTGTATAGCTCTCTTAAACAGGTAGGCAACAAGACGGAAGGTGGAAGATGGAAGACAAACTGTCGATTAGAATCAATATTGCTGATAGATATTATCCTCTGAAAATTGACAGGAAGGACGAGGAAAAAATCAGGCTTGCAGCCAGGCAGATCAATGAAAAGGTCATACAATACAAGCAAAGATATTCTGATAAGGACACGCAGGATTTTTTGGCAATGGCAGCCTTGCAGTTTGTGATCAAGAGTATCGATGCAGAAGGGAAGAGTGAAATAGGGCCGGTACTTGAAAGTATCAGCGAGATAAACAAAGAGCTAGACAGTATTATAAACAGTTAATAAATAACGTTCTTTTACATATACAGGAATTAGCCCGCATTGTTTCTTCAACCATTTTTGAAACTCAACAGTTAATAAATTGGAGAAAAGTTTATCATATCTAGAACAGGCCTCACTACCGATCTGATCGGTAGTCCTTTGGGACAGTGGAAGTTCGAAATATGATGACCCCTCCACCCATGAACTACAGGGGTTTTTATTAATCTTGAAGAAGCATGCGGGTTTTTTATTTTAGGTAGTAATAATCAAAATAATAGAACCATGCCAACATCGATAATAATAGGCATTGTAGCGCTTTTAGCAGGTGGAGTTCTGTCACTCGTGCTATACCAGGTTTATCTGAAAGCAAGAAGGATAAACTTGTTAAAAGAAGCAGAAACAGAGGCCGATGTAATCAAGAAGGATAAAATACTGCAGGCAAAGGAAAAATTCCTGCAGCTCAAAACAGAACATGAAAAGGTAATCAATGAAAAGAACCAGAGTTTGCTGGCCTATGAAAACAGGGTTAAGCAGCGGGAAAATTCAATATCTCAGAGAATTGAGGAACTGGAGCGTAAGAATAAGGATATTGAGGCCATCAGGGCTAACCTGACAAACCAGCTGGAATTGATTGATAAACGTAAGGAAGAGCTGGAACGGGCACACAGGCAACAGGTTGACCAGTTGGAAGCCATATCCAGTATGTCAGCAGAAGAGGCCAAAGAGCAGCTTATCGATTCCCTGAAGGAGGAGGCAAAGACCGAGGCCATGTCGTATATTAACGAGATTATGGATGAGGCAAAAATGACTGCTTCGATTGATGCAAAGAGAATCGTTATTGAGACCATACAGCGTGTTGCCGCTGAAACTGCTATTGAGAATTCGGTTACGGTTTTCAATATCGATAACGATGAAATAAAGGGAAGGATCATCGGACGCGAGGGAAGGAATATCAGGGCCCTTGAAGCTGCAACCGGAATTGAGATCATCGTTGATGATACGCCCGAAGCAATCATACTGTCAGGTTTCGACCCGGTCCGCAGGGAAATAGCCAGGCTCTCACTTCATCAGCTGGTTACAGATGGCAGGATACATCCTGCCCGTATAGAGGAGATTGTCCAGAAAACACAGAAACAGATAGAAGAGGAGATCATTGAAATAGGGAAAAGGGCCACTATTGACCTTGGAATACATGGCCTGCATCCGGAGCTTATCCGCATGGTAGGGAAAATGAAATACAGGTCTTCATACGGGCAGAACCTTCTCCAGCATTCCAGGGAAGTTGCCAACCTGTGTGCTATCATGGCAGCAGAACTTGGCCTGAATGCAAAGAACGCCAAAAGAGCCGGCCTGTTGCATGATATCGGGAAGGTGCCTGATGATGAACCGGAACTGCCCCACGCTATACTGGGGATGAAGCTGGCTGAGAAATTCAAGGAGAAAGATGAGGTCTGCAATGCCATTGGTTCTCACCATGATGAAACGGAAATGACCACACTGATAGCTCCTATTGTACAGGTTTGTGATGCTATTTCAGGGGCAAGGCCAGGAGCACGAAGAGAGGTTATGGAATCATATATCAAGAGGCTGAAAGAGCTTGAATCAATGGCCCTGTCATATCCTGGTGTAACAAAAACCTATGCCATACAGGCAGGCAGGGAACTTAGAGTTATTGTAGGAAGTGAGAAGGTCACTGATAAGGAAGCTGAAACTCTGTCTTTCGATATAGCCAGGAAAATTCAGGATGAAATGACCTATCCAGGTCAGGTAAAAATAACAGTAATCAGGGAAACAAGGGCTGTCAGTTATGCCAAGTAATTCTTACCGATCAAAGATACTGGTAACAGGTACTGCCGGATTCATAGGGCTTCACATGGTAAAGGCGCTGGTTAATTTGGGTTACCGGGTGCTAGGCCTCGATGCGATTAATGACTATTATGATGTAGATCTTAAATATGCCCGCCTGGAAGAAACAGGTATCGACAGGGATGATATCCAGTATGGCAAGCCGGTTACCAGCAGAAAATTCCCTTCATATGAGTTTATACAATTAAAACTTGAAGATCAGTCGCAGATCGATCAGCTGTTTGGCGATAATTCATTTATAACAGTTATCCATCTGGCAGCCCAGGCCGGCGTCAGGTACAGCCTGACTAATCCACATGCATACCTGGATAGTAACCTGAATGGTTTTCTTAACATCCTTGAAGCCTGCCGGCATCACAAAACAGGGCACCTTGTATATGCGAGCAGTTCAAGTGTTTA
>CAZILN010000288.1:0-1953 GCA_964540005.1 uncultured Bacteroidaceae bacterium
GAACAGAAGTGGAATCCGGCTGGTCGGAATAATAGGCAAGTCCAAGTAAAACAGGTAAAACAGCAACAAGTACAGAGGTTCTGAAAATGTAGGCTTTCATTAAGTGATTTTATCTTAAAGTTACCGAAATATTAAATCCGAAATGAAGATCACCGCCGAAAGGATCATTGGTATTATAGAACATGTTATGCTGCTTGACAAGATCACTGTAGCTGGATACAAATAACCTGAAGGCATGGGTACTGGTGCCGATCTCTACACCAAATGCAAGATTTGGTTTAACCTCAATGGCTTCCTGTTGTGTCAGTGGCTGGTCGTACTCCAGAATAATGGAATGGAACCCCAGAACCTGGGCCCTTGCGCCGAATGACAATCCTGCATTTATATTATTATAGCCTTCTGGCACTCCGTTGAAATAAGCAAAGGTGGGAATCACCTGCATGGCCAGCTTGTCACCAAATTTCCTTGAGACGATCACCTGGGTCAGGTATGACATCCTGTGAATGAATTTATAATTCTCCTCAGGCCCGAACTTATCATCACTGCGGGCATCTATAACGGCATTACCGAAATAGCTTATTGATACGGGCATGCTGCCCGACCTTGTTTGCTGGAGAAGGGCCACTTTCCACTCAAGTTCCTGGAGCATATTATTCCTCTCTGTACCGAACCCCACCATTATCCTGTCGGTTATACCGTAATCCAGTGCAAGCCGGGTATTGGCAGCTCCATAAATACCGAACAGGTCCTTAAGCTCTTTGATTTCTGAAAAGCGGTGAGCAATCTCAAGTTTTAAGGCACCCTGAAAAGTTGTAACAGTGGTCTGGTTGTCAATCAGGGATATTGCTTCAAAGGGAGCCCTGATAGGACGGTTATCGGGTTCCTCATCCTGGGCAAGGCATACCGATAGAGTATAAACCGGTAACAATAACAATAATAAAAGTCTCTTTCTGCCTGTCAACAGCCTGGTAATATTCCAAAATATTTTCTTCATGGTAAGGTCTGTAATTAATATATTAAAACTAGATTAGTATGCGATTCTTAATTATCCTTGGCTCCTGCTTTAATCCATTCCAGTATCAGCGTTTTATCAGTCAGACTTGCCCTGGAATCATGTGAGCCATAAAGCTTCTCCATCAATTCACTGCCTTCAGCATTAGCTGTGTCTATATATCCGCCTTCGGTAAGGGAACTATAGGAAAATTCCGTCCGAAGGTCCGGGTCGATGTTCCCGCCATGACAGTTCAGGCAGTTTTCATCAAAAATGGGTTGTATTTCCAGCGAATAGCTTATGGTATCAGGGATGATTATGACAGGTGGCTCAAAAATCACTTTTTCACAGGAACTGAAAATTATAAAGAATAAGATGAAACCCGCAGCAATCAGAACACTTGATCTTTTCACAAGAATATTTTTTAGTTATTTATCTGGCTTGAATTTAATACATAAATTCATTCGAATTTGACAGCCTAAAATTAACTACTCTTCCCCAATCATGAAAATCCCGGAAGCGAGATTTAAGATAACTGATATCGTAATAAATCTTTTAATAAATCGACATCTGTCATCATTTATTCATATATATAACAGCGATTAAATTATCTGATAATCATTATTTTATATCTAAAATACAGCCTAAGTTAGTGATTCCCAAATGATAAGTATGAGTAGTTGTCAATTTTTTTAATACTTTTACAGCAACTTTCACCCATACTTACCCTTTGTTTATTTATTGGCATGAAAAAGGTTGATGAATGTCTCGATTGTGGAGATTGTACCAGGCAGGCTCCTTATTTCCATATGCTTTCCAGTGAGGAAATTGATCTGATCAATACGGACAGGTTCTCAGTCAGGTTTAAATCCGGTGAAATGATCCTTAAACAGGGAACACATGCCACTCATATACTGTCCCTTGTCGGGGGGATAGCAAAAATGTATATCGAAGGTATCGAT
>CAZILN010000289.1:0-47802 GCA_964540005.1 uncultured Bacteroidaceae bacterium
TTACCACAAGCACCTCTTTCTTTTTCGAACATAACCGTCCGGATACAGACCTGGAAATCATCATCCAGGTGTTTACCGTATCAGGCAAACTGGTAAAGACCATAGAACGTTATGTCAGTTCTACGGGATACCGAACCGATGCAATAGAGTGGAACGGACTTGATGACTTCGGCAGCAGGATAGGAAGGGGTGTTTATGTATACCGTGTTAAGGTCCGTACAGCTACAGGAGAAACAGTTGAGAAGTTTGAGAAACTGGTGATCCTGCGTTAGTAATAGCAGTATGCATCCGGGAAAATTCAAGGCAAATGTAATATATAGGTACCCTTTTCGTTAAATTATTTATCTTTGTTCCCCGTAATTTTGGCTATATGAATTTTTTACACCGCCGGTCATTTTTGTTGATTTTACTGGTACTGTCACTCATCCAGTCAGGCTTTGCACAGAATGGGAGCGTGAATATTGCGGGTCAGAGATTAAATGCTATTCAGACCACGGCTCCATTCCTTACCATTGCTCCCGATTCCCGTTCCGGAGCTTTGGGAGATGCCGGGGTGGCAACATCTCCTGATATCCATTCACAACATTGGAACCCTGCCAAATATGTATTTATGGATGAGTCCGGAGGAGTGGCTATGTCTTATGTGCCATGGTTAAGAGCACTTATAAATGATATTAATCTGGCATATTTATCTGCATATTATAAGTTTGATGACAAACAGGCGATTAGCGGGTCACTAAGATATTTTTCACTTGGATTAATCCATTTTACCACTCCTACAGGTGCTCCTGCCGGTCAGCACAGTCCCAATGAGTTCGCAATTGATGCAGGCTACTCACGATTATTAACAGATCACTTCTCATCTGCCATTGCCTTTCGTTTTATGAGGTCAGATTTAACGGGCGGCCAGTTTGTTAATCAGACAACAGAATCACAGGCAGGTCTGGCAATTGCAGGCGATCTTGCCTTTTATTACTACAACCAGGATATTAAGCTATCAGACAAGGACGGGGGAATTGCATTTGGTCTTAACCTGACAAATATGGGAAACAAGGTTTCCTATACCGAAACACAGGAAAAGAATTTTCTACCGATTAATATGAGACTGGGAGGAGCATTAACAGTTGAATTGGATGATTATAATACTATGACATTTATTGCCGATCTGAATAAATTGATGGTTCCTACTCCACCGGAATATCTTACAGATAGTTCAAATAAACCGGTTTTAGACGATAACGGAAATCAACTCATTGCATTTGGGAAAGACCCCGATGTTCCGGTACCCCTGGGTATGATTAGATCTTTCTGGGATGCGCCGGGTGTGATAAGGGAAGATGGTTCAAGGAGCGTATTCCTTGAGGAAATGCATGAGATCACCTATTCACTGGGAATGGAATACTGGTACAGGGAACAATTTGCAATCAGGGCAGGGTACTTTCATGAAAATCAATACAAAGGAAACCGGAAGTATTTCACAACCGGCATAGGACTGAAACTCAACGTTTTTGGCCTGGATTTTTCATACCTGATACCTGTTAAATATAACAATCCTCTGGCAAACACTCTGCGTTTTACGCTCACGTTCGCGTTTAGTTAAGAAATATTGCACTTGACATGATCTTCAGCATTGCCTGCGTATGGATATAAGAATAGGATTCGGTCACGATGTACACCGGCTGGTGGAAGGCAGGGAGCTTATCCTGGGTGGTATTACGATCCCCCATAACAAAGGCTCGCTGGCTCATTCCGACGGGGACGTACTGATACATGCCATATGTGATGCCCTGCTGGGTGCACTCGGTCTGGGTGATATCGGACAGCATTTCCCTGATACATCGCCGGAACTCAAAGGGATTGACAGCAGGATACTGCTCGACCGTACCATAGGCATGATCCACGACAGGGGGTACGCAGTGAACAACCTCGACACCCTTGTCAGCCTTCAGAAGCCAAAGATCATGGATCACATCCCCGCCATGAAGGAGGTCCTGGCCACACACCTTAAAACATCCGCTGCCTGCATATCTGTCAAGGCAACAACTACAGAAAAGCTGGGATTCATCGGCCGTGAAGAGGGTATTGCGGCTACTGCCGTGGTTCTGCTGAAGAAATCCTGACAGAAGCGAGATCCTGACTTCTGCTTGCCATTTTTTTTATTATTTTTGAAACAAATGCATTTTCAATGGATAGAGTCCTTGTAATAGGCGCCAGTCCAAATAGTTCACGCTTCGCATATAAATGTGTCAGGAGCCTCCGCCGTCATGACTTTGAAGTGGCTGCGATCGGGAAGAGAAGAGGGAAGATCAAAGATATCAGGATAAAGAAAGGGACGCCTGAGCTTTCTGATATCGATACCGTTGTGCTTTATGTCGGTGCCTCAGAGCAGCCTGAATATTATGAATACATACTGGGTATGAAACCCAGGCGGCTCATTTTCAATCCGGGTACCTACAACAAGGAATTCATCGACATGGCAAAAGAAAAAGGCATAGAAACCGTGGTTGACTGTGCCCTCATCATGCTCAATTCCGGAACTTTCTAGCCGGGGGCTTACAGGCGGGTATAGATGGCAGTAACATTGTCAGGTTCACCGCTGCCGTCATCTATGGAATACTGCCAGCTAATCGATTCAGTATCCCGTGAGACAGTCCCGGTACCATACACACGGTATCCCCCATCCAATACCTGATCAGGAATGCTAAGACTGCGGTTATTTACAAATACCCCGGCGGTAGCATCAACATTATAGAAATTATCCACATAGATCCGGCTTGAATCGGAAGGTTGCCTTTCTATCTCAACAATATAGTTGGTCTTTCCGAAAACCTGGCTCTCTTCTTCAACCCTCCAGTTGTCCTCCAGGGCGCTGATGATATCTCCCCCGTCCGGATCAGGGAAGAGCTCTTCACAGGCCGTTGTCAGCAGCAGTGATGCAATAAACAGTATAAGTATTCGTCTCATAATCTGCACTTTAAAAGCAGGTATCAATAATATTATCATCCGGGATCTGTGGCATAGTAACCTGCAGTCCGGGATGCTTCCCCATTTCACTCCGTATCCGGAACATCGCGCCTTCATTTCTCGCCCAACTGCGCCTTGCAATACCATTATTTACGTCCCAGTACAACATCATTTCCAGCTTGTTGTCTGCTGAAGGGGATCCATCCAGGACCATGCCAAAACCTCCGTTGATGACCTCTCCCCAGCCTACTCCTCCTCCGTTATGTATGGAGACCCAGGTAGCTCCCCTGAAGGCGTCGCCGATGACATTCTGTATGGCCATATCAGCCGTGAACCGCGAACCGTCGTAAATGTTCGCCGTCTCACGGAAAGGGGAATCCGTTCCGCTGACATCATGGTGATCGCGTCCAAGGACGATGGGTGCTGAAATAACACCCTCCCTGACAGCCCTGTTGAAAGCCCTGGCGATCTGTATCCTCCCCTGGCAATCGGCATAAAGTATCCTGGCCTGTGACCCGACAACCAGGTCGTTCCTTCCCGCTTCCCTTATCCAGTGAATGTTATCTTCAAGCTGTCCCAGTATCTCCTTTTCGGCTGTCGGCCGGATCCCGGTAAGCACATCCAGGGCAATCCCGTCGCTTTTCTCCAGGTCAGCCGGGTCAGAAGAGGTACAAACCCAACGAAAGGGTCCGAATCCGTAATCAAAGAACAGGGGGCCCATAATATCCTCCACGTAAGAGGGATACCTGTAGCGGTCACCTTCTGCAAATACATCCGCCCCTGCCCTGCCTGATTCCAGCAGGAATGCATTTCCGTAATCCCAGAAATACATCCCCCTGTCCGACAAAATATTGATGGCTTGCACCTGCCGGTGCAGGGATCCTGCAACGAGCTCCTTAAATCCTGAAGGGTCTTCGGCCATCAGGCGGTTAGATTCCTCGAAACTTACTCCCACCGGGTAATAACCGCCCGCATAAGGATTGTGCAAAGAGGTCTGGTCGGAACCCAGTTCCACATCCACACCGCTGCTTACAAGTTTCTCCCAGAGGTCGACTATGTTGCCCTGGTATGCCAGTGATACTGCTTCTTTTTTACTGCGGGCATCCTGGCACCTTCTGATTATCTTATCGAGATCCGTATAAACCTCCTGTACCCAGCCCTGTGAATGGCGTTTCTCCACAGCCATAGGATTGATCTCTGCTACCAGGCATATCCCTCCTGCGATAACGGTGGCTTTCGGCTGTGCCCCTGACATCCCTCCGAGTCCGGATGTAACAAAGAGCTTGCCCTGCAGGTCGCCCGTATCCTCACCCGCGAGCCTTCGGCCGGCATTCAGCACTGTTATGGTGGTGCCGTGAACTATGCCCTGGGGACCGATATACATGAAGGACCCGGCGGTCATCTGTCCATACTGGCTGACTCCCAGTGCATTGAACCTCTCATAATCCTCCTTACCTGAATAATTTGGTATGACCATCCCGTTGGAGACAACCACCCTGGGGGCATCCTTATGAGAGGGAAACAATCCGGCCGGGTGCCCGGAATTCAGTACCAGGGTCTGCTCATCTGTCATTTCCGCCAGGTATTTCATTGTCAGCAAGTACTGTGCCCAGTTCTGAAAAACCGCCCCGTTCCCGCCATAGGTGATGAGTTCATGCGGGTGCTGTGCGAGGGCTGTATCCAGGTTATTACTGAGCATCATCATGATGGCTGCAGCCTGCTGTGACTGGTGCGGAAAATCGGAGATCTTCCGTGCACTTATCTTATAATCCGGACGATACCTGTACATGTATATCCGGCCGTACTGCTGCAGCTCCGCGGCGAATTCAGGAGCAAGCAGTGCATGATGTTTCACATCAAAATACCTCAGGGCATTTCGGAGCGCCAGTTTCTTCTCTTCATTACTCAGGATGTCCTTCCGGCGCGGGGCATGGCTGATGCGGGTATCATACGGCCTGGCCGGGGGGATCTCATCAGGTATTCCCCTGAGCACGGCTTTCCTGAATGCATCTGTATTCAAAGCTGTCACATTTAATTTGTCTTAAACAAAAGTAAGATTTAATGACTAAATTTGTCATCAGTTTAACCTCATAAAATGTCTATCTATGAAACTAATGAAACGAACATCAAAAATAATAATGGCTTTCCTGCTGGTACCCCTGCTTACAGGATGCAGCTATAACCGCATGGTAGAGCTTGACGAGGGTGTCACGGCCCAGTGGGCCCAGGTCGAAAATGCCTATCAGAGAAGGGCCGACCTGATCCCAAACCTTGTAAATACCGTTAAAGGCTACGCTGATTTTGAACAGGAAACACTGACCGGGGTGATCGAAGCCAGGGCCAAAGCGACCAGCGTAAACATCAATCCTGAAAACCTCGATGCCGCTGCCATCCAGCAGTTCCAGGCGGCACAGGACGGGCTCAGTTCGGCACTGTCAAGGCTGATGGTTGTCGTTGAAAGATACCCCGACCTCAAGGCCAACCAGAATTTCCTGGACCTGCAGAAACAGCTGGAAGGAACAGAAAACAGGATTGCCGTGGAGCGCAGGAAGTTTAATGATTCTACCCGGATCTATAATACTTACATCCGCAGGTTCCCTAAAAATATTGTGGCAGCTATTTTCAGCTTTGATAAAAAAGAATATTTTGAAGCAGCCGAAGGTGCAGAAACACCCCCAACAGTTGAATTCTGATCATGCAACCATCAAAATTCTTCAGTAAAGAGCAAAAGGAGCTGATCACCAGGGCAGTCAGGGAAGCTGAACTCAATACCTCCGGGGAGATCAGGGTGCATATTGAGAGGAAGTGCATGGGCGAGGCCCTGGACAGGGCAAGCTACATTTTTGAAAAGTTGCATATGAACAGGACCGCCCGGCGCAACGGAGTACTCTTCTACCTGGCCATTGATGACCATGAATTTGCCATCCTCGGTGATGCCGGTATCAATGCCCTTACACCGGATGATTTTTGGAATGTCATAAGCGGGAAGATGGCTGGCCTGTTCCGTGAGGGAAGTTTCACCGAAGGCCTGGTCACCGGCATACAGATGGCCGGAGAGCAGTTGAAAGAGCACTTCCCCTATGAGACAGATGATGTTAACGAATTATCCGATGATATTTCATTCTCAGACAAATAAGATATGAGAACAGCAGTATTACTCCTTTTTATAGCCTTTGGGATCAGCTCTTATGCACAGGACATTCCTGATCCCATGCAACCGCCCAGAATGGTCAATGACTTTTCAGAACTCCTGGCTGCCGACCAGCAGAATATGCTGGAAAAGACCCTTCAGGATTTCTATTTTGAGACCTCCTCGCAGATATATATTGTTATCCTGGACGACATCCATGGATATGACATTAGCCAGTACAGTTTCCTGCTCGGGGACAAGTGGGGTATCGGGACCAAAGGCAAGGACAACGGGATACTGATACTGCTGAACCCTTCACCGGACCGCAGGCACGGGGATGCATACATCGCCACCGGATATGGCCTGGAAGGGGCTGTCCCCGATATCACAGCCAACCATATAGTCACATATGACCTGATCCCCCATTTCAAAAACCTTGATTATTTTGGCGGACTGATGGCTGCTTCACAGAGCATAATGGATCTGACCAGGGGAGAATATACCGCCGAGCAGTACCTTGAAAGAAAGGGGCAGTCCAGGGGAAGCCCCATAGGGATCATCTTCATTATTCCCTTTATCATCATCATTCTTTCAATCTTCGGCCGCGCACGTACCACACGCCATTCTTCAGCAGGCCGTAATCTGCCTTTCTGGCTGGCCCTGTTCATGCTGAGCGGTTCAAGGTCCTCCCACAGGGGTAGTTTCGGGAATTTCTCCTCCGGATCAGGCAGTTTCGGAGGAGGTTTCGGTGGCGGCGGTGGCGGGAGTTTTGGCGGTGGCGGAGCCGGTGGGAGCTGGTAGGCTGATGAAGAATTTCCTTTACATATCACTACTGATCATCATTCATGCTTCATGGTCAGACCTCAGGGCAGCCGGACCCGGCGACACCAGCCGCCTGACCATAGTCTTTGCCGGCGATATAATGGGACATGATTCACAGATTGCAGCAGCCTGGTATGACAAAGACAGCTGCCATAACTACCATCCCTGTTTCAGGCATATCAAACCCTTTTTGCAGCAGGCCGACATATCCATAGGCAACCTGGAGGTGACATTCGCAGGTCCCCCTTATAAGGGCTACCCGAAGTTTTCCAGTCCGGATGCCCTGGCCGAAGCAGCCAGTGAGGCCGGCTTCGATGTACTGCTTAACGCAAACAACCATGCCCTTGACAGGGGAAAGGAAGGAATGCTGCGTACCACCGGGGTAATGGAAGGCCGGCATATTATACACACAGGGTCGTTTACCGACCCAGTGTGCCGGGACCAGCAATACCCCCTGCTTATAGAAAAGAACAATATCCTGGTCGGGATACTGAACTATACATACGGCACCAACGGACTGGAAGCAGACACACCCCTTGTGATAAATTGCATTGACCGCAGCCTGATCAGGGAGGACCTGAAAAAGGTCCGTTCAGTCAGACCCGATTTTATCATCGTCACCATTCACTGGGGAGATGAATACGAACGAAGCCAGAATGACACCCAGGAAGGCCTTGCTGAATTCATGCTGGAAAACGGAGCCGATGCGATAATTGGCGGACACCCCCATGTCGTCCAGCCGGTGGTGATCTACAGAGATAAAGCTGAACAAGGAGATATCAGGCTGGTGGCCTATTCCCTTGGTAATTTCATATCCAACCAGCGGGAAAGGTACCGGGACGGGGGTATCGTTTTTGAACTAACACTGGAAAAAACCGACAGAACCAGGATAAGCGACTACAGCTACCTTCCCGTGTGGGTCCACAAACCCTGGTCCCAGGGCAGGCGCAGGTTCGAGCTGGTGCCGGCCCACATCAGCCGGGAGCAGGAAGCAAGCTTTGGATTCTCCGATGATGATCTGTTAAAGTTCAGGGAGTTTGCCGATGATACACGCAAGCACCTGGATAATATAAGATCCAGCGATTTTTACAGGGATTACTCATTCAAATAGGGAGCGATGCGCTGCAATCCGGATTCCACCTGCAATTCTATCCCACGCTTATAATACTCCTTTTCCACGGCCAGGCATGAACGATACCAGCCTGCTGCCATTTGATACTGCCCGCTTTCCTCTGCTATGATTCCAAGCTGCAGCATAGAATTCGAAGCAAAGAAGCCTCTTTGGTCACCCTCTGATAAGAGTACCTTATGATAATATGCCACAGCTTCCTCAAGATCCCCGTATCCATGGTACAACCTTGCCAGCCTGTAATCACGTTCTGTCCTGTCTCTATCACTGGCATATATGGTCAGGGGATGAGCCAGCAATAATTCTATACCCTTCTCATAATATCCCCCGTCGTGATACAGCCTGGCAGCCAGCAGTCCGGGATCCGGTGCATAACCATCTTTTGCTTCCATGACAGCCTGCCGGTCTGCCTCAACCAACACCGGTCCGGGTGTCAGAACCCTTTCTCTCATCTCCTGGTAGAGTTCCTGCTCATCATTCAGGAGATAGAACCATGACAGTTTGTGACAGGCTGTTTTGATATAATTCTTTCCGCTGTGCTTTTCCAGGAAAAGCTCCAGGCAGGTCCCCGCATCCTTGTCCAGGCGGTTCAGTTTCGCCTCCCCCATGAGGAGATAAACGTAAGGAAAACCTCGGGCATTCGCCTTTTCTTCCAGTGATGACAGTATGCTGATGGCTTCTTCATTATGCCTGGCTTTCATAGCAGCCAGGGTACGAAAATACATCGAAAGGAAGCTTGTATCAACTGCTGCACGGGAGGTTTCGATAAACTCCCAGGCAGCATGCCGGTCCGGGTTAAACTGAAGATATGAGAGGGTGAGTATCAGGACAGCCTCCAGTTCCTGGTCAGTGGAACATTCCCGGTAATAGTCCCTTAGTTTCGCCTGTCCCGATCCGATGCTCCCCGAGATCCCGGCCCACCTGAGCACCCATGAATAGTCGGCCGGGACCGACCCGGCGATGAGTTCAAGGACTCCCCGGGCCTTTAATCCGGGTACATAATCCGGATACCTTCCCATGTTGTATTCGGTTATACGCCAGGCCGTGTAAAAATTCCGTATGGCTTTCCACCTGTCATCCTGGTCCATATTAAGGATGGATGACTGTAAAAACATCAGGCTCATCATATTGAGCCAGGCCGGTTCATCTGTTTCCAGTTCTTTCATCTGCCGGGTGTACCGGGCAGAAAGGCTCTGATATTCTTTGTAGGATCCCTCATCCCCGGCGATCAGGGTTTTCAGGAATAAGAGGTAATTACTTAAATAGGGATAAGAAAAAGAATAAGCTGTTTCAATCCATGTGGTGCTGAGTAGTTCTTCAGCTTCATTAAACTGAATATCGAACAGTAAGGATTCTACACTCTTTTGTGATGAGACAGGAGAAAAAAGAAAAATAAGACATATGATGATAGCAGTCCTCAACTACTTACCTTCCTCATCAATATCAACCAGGATCCTGCCGCAATATTCGCAAACAATTATTTTCTTTCTGGCATTAATATCAAGCTGCCTCTGGGGCGGGATCTTGTTAAAGCATCCTCCGCAGGCATCGCGCTCCACAGTAACGACTGCCAGGCCGTTCCTGGCATTGTTCCTGATCTTAGTGTAAGCCGTGTACAAGCGGTCATTAATAAGCAGCCTGATCTGCTCCCTTTTTTTCACCAATATCTCTTCCTCTTTCTGGGTATCGGAAATAATCTCATCCAGCTCTGATTTTTTATTCTGAAAGTCTGCCGTTCTTTCATCCAGAATTACCTGTGACTCTTCGATCACCTTCTTCTTTTCCTCTACCTGGATACCGAATTCTTTCTTTCTCTTCTCTGCCAGTTCTATCTCAAGTGTCTGGAATTCTATCTCTTTCGATAAAGAATCAAACTCCCTGTTGTTCCTGACATTGTTCTGTTGCTCTTCATATTTCTTAATGAGGTCCAGTGCACTGACTATCTCGTTATTCTTCCTGGATACTGCATCTTCCATCTCTTCCACATCGGCATTCAGTTTATTGATACGGGTTTCCAGTCCGGCTACCTCATCCTCCAGGTCCTGAACTTCAAGAGGAAGTTCGCCACGCAGGATTTTAATGGAGTCCACTTCAGAATCAACTGTTTGCAGATCATGCAGAGCCTTAAGCCTGTCCGCCACCGACATTTCAGCCGTTTCTTCTGACTTGCTCTTTGCACTGGCGGTCTTCTTTGCTGCTGCTGCCTTTTTTGTTGCTGCCGCCTTCTTTGTCGCTTCTTCCTTCTTAGCTGCTGCGGGCTTTTTTGTAGCTTCCGTTTTCTTTGCTGTCTCCGCCTTTTTAGCTGCCGGGGATTTCTTTGGAGCTTCCGTCTTTTTCGCGTCAGACGCCTTTTTTGTTGCCGTTGTTTTCTTTGCTGCTGCCGGCTTCTTTGCTGCTGCCATTCTTAATAG
Organism: uncultured Bacteroidaceae bacterium; assembly: GCA_964540005.1. GTDB lineage: Bacteria > Bacteroidota > Bacteroidia > Bacteroidales > SM23-62 > CAZILN01. The sequence continues at coordinate 10,457 of CAZILN010000289.1, forward strand.
TAATTTATTGGATTTGTTTTCACCTCGGAAAAATGAAATGCAAATGTAGGGAATTTTTTGCTTAGTAGTTCATAAATTATTTCAGTAGTGAACTGTTCACTCTCAAAATGGCCTATATCGGCCAGAACTATGCTGTCCTCCGCATCAAAAAACTGGTGGTATTTTACATCAGCAGTAATATAAATATCTGATTTACTGCTGATTGCCTGCCTCATCAGGGATATACCGCTGCCACCACAAACCGCCACACGGCTGATGGGGCGCTCAAGCAGGCGGGTATGCCTGATGTGGGGAACGGCAAATACTTCTTTGAGCAGGTCCAGGAAAGCAGTTTCGCTGAGGGGATCTTCAAGTTCCCCCATCATTCCCATTCCTGTTCTGTGATCCTTATTCATCAGTGGATAAATATCGTATGCCACTTCCTGGTATGGATGAGCCTCCAGCATTGCCGCGACAATCTTTCCCTGTAAAGCTACCCGGAAGATTGTTTCCACCCTGATCTCTTTTTCAAAGTGGAGTTCGCCCTTCTTGCCGACAAAAGGATCTGAATTTTCGGAACCCCTGAAGCTTCCTTCGCCCGGAGTATTGAAACTGCATTGGTCATAGTCCCCGATGCTTCCGGCTCCTGCATTGAATATAGCCTCCCTGAGCCCTGATGCATGGTCCTGTGGTACAAAAAACACCAGCTTGCGGAGGTTGTCTTCCTTTGGTTGAAGTATTGTCAGGTTCTGCAGTCCCAGCTTCTCACATATCTTCCGGTTAACTCCTGTCCATATCACATCCAGGTTGGTATGGGCAGCATAGACAGCTACATCGTTCCTGATTGCCTTTATCAGGGTACGTTCCGAATAGTTTTTCCCCGTCAGTTTCTTTATGGGCGAAAAGATCAGGGGATGGTGGGAAATGATCATGCCGGTCTTTTTCCTGAGGGCTTCATCTACCACAGCCTCGGTAACATCTATACATAAAAGTGCAGAATCCGTTTCCCCGGACGCAGAACCGCAAAGCAGTCCCGAATTATCATAAGGCTCCTGCAGGGATAAAGGAGCAATACTTTCAATATAACCGATGATGTCCCTTATTAACATAATTGAATTGTTTTGCGACAGTAAAAATAAAACAGAGGGTGAGGCAGATCTAATCTATCTGCTCTTTTATTTCCAGCAACATCTGCTTGATGTTTTTAAGGGATTGGATGAGTTCAAAATCATTAAAGGTATCTTCCTTGTTTTCCTTCATCTTTTTCCGGGCACCCTTGAGGGTCATCCCCTTTTCCTTTACCAGATGAAAAATAATGTGGAAATTTTCGATATCCTCCTTTGTAAACAGGCGGTTCCCCTTCTTGTTCTTCTGTGGCTTAATGATATCGAATTCCTTCTCCCAGAACCGGATCAGCGATGTATTCACATCGAACATGGCAGCCACTTCTCCAATGGTGTAAAACAGTTTTTCGACCTTTTGTTCCTTGTACGGCATCTTCAGGGGTATTCCAGATTAAATATAGAAAATTCAATATTAATCACCAAAACAATATAAATATCCGTTCCTTGAAGCCACATAAATCCTGCCCTCATGGCAGACAGGGGTGGATTCAAAACTGGCCCCGAACTCATCAAGCAGTGTAAAATTCAGGTTGTCGTCATACCCGTACAGCCTTATCCCACCGTATCCTGCCGCTATCAGCCTGTCCCCGGTAAAAATAGGCGTACAGATGGACGAACCCACATATTCCCTGAAAATGAGTACCGGAGAAGGGTACTGCCTCACCCCGTCAGGACCCGTTACTGTTAAGGCCGTATCTATCCTGCTGTGGTCAACCACATAAAGATACCCGTCTATCCCGATGAAGGCGGCCAGGAATTTTCGTATTTCCTGGTTATAGGAGTCAGATATCCCTATGCTGCCGATGATCCCTCCCTGCCAGCTGCCATATTCCTTGTCCCCGGTAGGAAAATACCAGACCACAGCCTGCGAAGGATCTTTTGACGGGTCCAGTTTAATAGCCCCGCCCTGTCCCTTGATATACTGTTTTTCAATCGATGCCAGCACACAGTGGTCTGATGTGATGATGGGAGAACCGTCCATGTCCGATCCTGTCACGAAATCCCAGACCAGCTCCCTGCGCTGAAGGCAGTACCCCCATATATGGCCTGATCCGGAGGCAATATATATCACATCATCCAGCAGGCTGGGAGAAGCCTCGGTTACCACATTATTCCTGTGAGCCGTCACATCCTCCTGAAAATAGAGCTTGGATTCCTGGTAAATCAGCGGTTGAAGCATACCATCCTTCATGGCAGCTTTTTGGGGGTCGGGATTGAAGACGGTAAAGAGTGAGTTTTCCAGTCCTATATATGCGGTGTCATTTATTACAAGCGCCGAAGCATCCACATCCCGGCTGTAGCTGCTGGTCAGTTTTACATCCAGGCGCCAGAGCTCTCTACCGGTAAGGTATGAAATGGCACGGTAGCTCGGAACATGAGGGGCATCAAGGAAATGCCCTGTCCCCAGCCGGCTTCCCTGCAGGATCACCCAGCTGTCCGAAGGATCCGGTGCCGATGGGTCATGCCAGATCGTACCGGTCCCCTTGATAACATCATCGTATTTATACTGCCAGACAAGGGTACCGCTGTCGGCACGGAATTTCTTAAGATTATGGTCATAGGCTCCCTGGACCAGGAAGAGTTCACCCTTTTCCCTGACAAGCAAAGGCTGGCCGGTCCATCCGGCTCCTGCCCATACCCGTGATCCCGACCTTCTTGAGATCACAGTTGTCCCTTTCCCCAGGTAATGTTTCCAGATTATATTCAGAGAGGAAGGGGCCCTGTTCCCATAGTAATTTCGTTGGGCGTTTCCCAGGAAAGTGCCGTTAATAACCTGTATATCAAGGCTGTCTGATTCCGCACCGGGTGCCTGGGACCAGCCGGGCATGCAGATCATTGCGGAAAAGACAAAACCCAGTATGAGCATATTCGATAAATGCACCTTATCTATCCTTAAGTATGAGACCATTATCAGTAATCTTCAGCCTGGCTTCCGGGAAATCCTCTGCCGTCAGTTGCTGCATTTTGGAGATAACCCAACACCCGGAATCCAGCCTTGTAAACCCCCTGCCGGTCTGCCTTGTGGGGATAATACGGCCATAAAGGAATATACCCTGGGTATCGGTATAGACCCTTATAATGGGAGCATATCCCCTGGGACCGCTGAGGTTAAACCGTGCATAGGTGCAGAAATTGCCCAGGCTATAAGCTATCAGGCGGTCCTTATACACCTCCACAGCCCTGGTTACATGGGGTCCGTGTCCGAATATTATGTCTGCACCCGCATCAATCATGGCATGAGAAAAAGCATAAATATTGCCCCGGTTGTTCCCCAGGTATTTTTCCGTTTCACGGGTTACGTGCTGGTACTCTTCTCCTTCCGCCCCGCCATGAATCGATACTATCAGTATGTCACACTTACTGCTTACCTCGCTGACCAGTTTAACCGCTGAGGGGGTATCAAGCAGGCTGACAGTACCCGGATTAGGGGCAAAGGCACAGAGGCCGTAGCGGACTGAATTTACAGTTATAATGGTATAAGGGTGCGTGGTCAGTCCGGCAAAAGGGATCCCGGCTTCCTGCATGATCCTTACAGAATTGTCACTTCCTTCCTTACCGAAATCGCGGATATGGTTATTGGCAAGGCTCACCAGGTCAAAGCCGGCAGCACTAAGACAGGATACATATTTCTCCGGCATCCGGAACACAAAGCATCTTGTGGTATCGTAACAGTATTTGGCTTTCCCCTGATCGCCGGCAAAGACACCTTCGAGGTTCCCGAATGTTACATCGGAATCCAGTAAAATCCCCTTTACATCTTCAAGCAGGGGAGCACAATCATCTCCCGGTGGAAGGTAAGTTGTCGAAGGATAATCGGTGCCGAGCATGATATCTCCCACACCGGTAATACATACCGTGTCAGTTCCCTGGCCGGCACCGAAGATATGCAGTGTGGTCAGTAGTATTGCAATGCCTGTCAGCACCTGTTTCATGATTTTTGTATTGAGTAGCATACTGCAAATTCAGCTACATGACTTCGTAATGTCAGGCTGAATTTGCAGTATGCTACTCATTTGTGTTAAAAAAAAGACGCCTGGTTTTCAACCGGCGTCTAATCTATGCTTTACCCAGATTAAATCCTAGTCAAAACTGCCTGCTTTCATCGACAACTGTATCATCCTGTCCCATTCCTCCGGACTCAGGTCATTGAAATAATAATTTATAGGGTTGACCTTCTTCCCGTTCAGGTGAACCTCGTAATGCAGGTGGGGAGCAGTCGATAACCCGGTGCTTCCCACAAAACCTATTACATCCCCCCTTGTGACTTTCTGGCCTTTGCGAACATTGAAGCTGTTCATATGACCGTAAAGCGTTTTATATCCAAAGCCATGATCCAGTTCGATCTTGTTCCCGTATCCCCTTCTTGACCGGTCAACCTTGTCGACCACACCATCTGCCGTGGCATATATTTCGGTCCCGGTAGGAGCCGTAAAATCCATCCCGTAATGGAATTTCCTGATCTTATATATCGGGTGTATCCTGTATCCCCATCCCGAGGCGGTACGTGTCAGGTCCTTATTGGAAATGGGCTGTATGGCAGGCAGGCAGGCCAGCTGTTCTTCCCTCCTCTTGGCCAGTTCTATGATCTCGTCGTATGATTTGCTCTGTACATATACTTCTTTGGTCAGCCTGTCAAGGCGTTGCTTGGAATCGATGACAATTTCAGAATTATCATAGCCTTCCAGCATTTCATAACGGTTCACACCACCATAACCGGCATTACGGATAGATTTGGGAATGGGTTCCGCATTAAATATGGTACGGTATATATTATCATCCCTCTTTTCCATATCGCTCAGTACGTTTTCAAGATTATCCACGCGATCATTAAGGATCTCATATTGCAACAGGAGCTGGTTATTCTCCCTCTTGAGCCTCTTCTCTTTGGGTGTATCGAAAATGCAGGAATAAAGTATATTCATTCCTGCAGCAAACAGAAAAATCATAGAAAGATAGGACAGGAAAACAATGAACTTCTTCCTGTAACTCACCCTGATCCTGTCGTAACTCAGTGATTCAGGGTTAAACCTGTATTTACCTTTTGCCATTTTGTGTAAAAAAATCAGCCCCTAAAAGTAAATAAATAAATTGAATGTGACAAATCGCTAGTTATCAGCGGTGTTTGCCAGGGTGGTAATATCCCTGTATTCTTCAGGAAGGAGGTCATCGGCGTAAAAAAGCCTTGGATTCAAAGCTTTGTTATTTAATCTCACCTCATAGTGCAAATGCGGCCCGGTGGATTTTCCGGAGCTGCCCAGGGTCCCGATCAGGCTTCCCCGGGATATTTTCTGCCCAACATGTACAAGAATGGAATTCAGGTGAGCATAACGGGTGGTATACCCGAAACCATGGTCTATCACAATTTCTTTCCCGTATCCTGATTTTGAGATCTTTGTCTGGAGAACCTTTCCATCCCCTGTTGAAAAAACTTCGGTCCCTCTCAAAGCAGCAAAATCCAGTCCGCGATGCTCGGTGATCTGCTTGCTCATAGGGTCGGTCCGGTAGCCATACTCCGAGCTGATCCAGAAATAAATGTCCAGAGGAATGGGCTGAACGGAGGGCTTCCGTGCCAGCAGGTCTTTTCTCTCCAGGGCCCTGCCGAGAAGATCATTGAAAGAACGCTGCTGAACATCTGCCTTCAGCTCCAGGATATCCAGTCCCCGGGTAGTACTTATCATCAGATCCGATGAATTAAATCCCAGGAGCAGGGGATAAGGATTGGAACCTCCCTGGCCTACCTCCCTGACAGAAGGGGGGATGGGCTCCATTGTAAAAATGCCACGGTACAGGCTGTCATCCCTGATCTGCATGTCTGTCAGCAGGTTTCCAAGCTGAGAGAGTTTGTCATTTATGGAATCATACTTATGCAGTATTTGTTCCTGCTGAACCTCCAGGCTGGATTCGGCGGGATTTAAATTCAGCCTGCCCAGAAGGTTATGAGTCAGGATCGCCATTACAACAACGAGCAGGGTGAAAATCGAGAACCTCAGAATTTTCTCCCCGTGGGACCTTCTGATTTCAATAAACTCGTGAGTATCAGGATTAAAACGAAATGTCTTCCTGCTCATAATTGAAAACTTACACTCTAAAAATAAAAATTAGATGACTCACAAACAAATCTCACTCAAAAAAAACTAATTTTAAAGACTGTTTTACAGGAAAATATCCATACTATTTATTAATAAACCGTATCAAAGGATAAATTCCCGGACTATAAAAATATGACTTCTTCAGAAATCAGGTATGCTTTTTTAAGTTTTTTTAAGGATAAAGATCACAGGCTGGTTCCCTCTGCCCCCATGGTCGTTAAAAACGACCCCAGCCTTATGTTCACCAATGCCGGTATGAACCAGTTCAAGGATATTTTCCTGGGCAACCGTGAGGGGGAATTCAAACGGGTTGCCGACACCCAGAAGTGCCTGCGCGTATCCGGAAAACATAATGACCTTGAAGAGGTCGGGCACGATACCTATCACCATACCATGTTCGAGATGCTGGGCAACTGGTCTTTCGGCGACTATTTCAAGAGCGAGGCGGTTGATTTTGCCTGGGAATTTCTGACCGGCAAAATGAAAATCCCTGCCGGCAGGATCTATGCAACTGTCTTCGAAGGGGATGAGGCTGACGGACTTGAATGGGACAGCAAGGCATTCGAACACTGGCGAAGGTATATGGATGAGAGCAGGATACTGAAAGGATCAAAAAAGGATAATTTCTGGGAAATGGGTGAAACGGGGCCCTGCGGTCCATGCTCCGAGATCCATATTGACCTTAGACCTGATGAAGAGCGGACCCGCCAGGACGGGCGTGAACTGGTAAACAGGGACCATCCCCTGGTGCTGGAGCTCTGGAACCTGGTCTTTATACAATACAACCGCAAAGCAGACGGATCACTGGAAGATCTGCCCAGCAAACACATCGACACCGGACTTGGGTTCGAAAGGCTCTGCATGGTATTGCAGGGAAAACTATCCAACTATGATACCGACCTTTTTCAGCCCATCATAGCTAAAATCGCAGAATTGTCAGATAAGCCATACGGGGAAAATGAGGCAACAGACACGGCCATGAGGGTTGTGTCCGACCACCTGAGGGCAGTGGCCTTTTCCATTGCAGACGGACAGATTCCCTCCAACACGGGGGCAGGGTATGTCATCCGCAGGATACTTCGCCGTGCAGTCCGCTACGGCTATACCTTCCTTGGTCTGTCAGATGCCTTTATCTGCCGGCTGGTAACGGTACTGGCTGAGACCATGGGAGAAAGCTTTCCTGAACTTCAGCAACAGCAGGACACCATCATCAAGGTCATCAGGGAAGAGGAGAATTCTTTCCTGAGAACCCTGGAAACAGGGATAGGGATGCTGGACAAACTGATGGCGGATGCACGAGCAGAAAAAAAGGACAGCATTGCCGGACGAGAAGCCTTCATACTCTACGACACCTACGGCTTCCCTTTTGACCTGACCCGGCTGATACTGAGAGAAAACGAGATGAGGGTGAGCCAGGAAGAATTTGAGGCAGAGATGGCCAAACAGAAGGAACGCTCCAGGGATGCTGCCGCTGTTACCTCGGGGGACTGGATCGTAATCGCCGATGCAGGTGATACGAAGTTCACCGGGTATGACAGCATGGAAACCCGGGTAAAGATCCTCAGGTACCGGACAGTTAAACAGAAGAGCAAAGAATTGTACCAGCTGGTACTTGACAGGACCCCCTTTTATGCTGAGAGCGGCGGACAGGTGGGAGATACCGGCATACTGGAAAACGGGAATGAGAAAATCCGGATCATAGACACACAGAAGGAGAACGAGCTCATCCTCCATCTGGCAGACCGCCTTCCAGATAAACCCGGGGAAGTATTTATTGCCAGGGTCAGTGAAACAGCCAGGCTGGATACCGCCGCCAACCATAGCTCAACACACCTGCTGCATCATGCCCTGAGGAAGGTACTGGGTGAGCATGTGGAACAGAAAGGCTCATTGGTCCATCCCGAATACCTCCGCTTTGATTTCAGCCATTTCCGGAAAGTCTCACCGGAAGAACTAAGGAAGATAGAATCCATGGTGAACGCCCTGATACGGGCCAATATCCCTGTTGATGAGAAAAGGAACGTATCCATGGAAGAAGCCACAAAAATGGGAGCCCTGGCATTCTTTGGTGAAAAATACGGGGAGCAGGTCAGGGTAATCAGCTTCGGGGATTCGGTCGAACTCTGCGGCGGGACCCATGTAAGGGCTACAGGGGACATCGGGTTTTTTAAGATCATAAGGGAATCGGCCATTGCAGCAGGGATCAGGCGTATAGAGGCCCGCTCTGGCAGGGGCGCCGAAGAATTCGTCTACCTCCAGGAAGACATACTTAAAAAAATTGAATCATTTGTAAAGAGTCCTGACCTGTCCGGGACCATAGAAAAACTCCTTTCTGAGAACAGCCAGTTGAAGAAACAGCTCTCAGTCTTTGAAAACCAGATCAGGGAGGCGGCAAAAAAGGACCTGCTGTCTAAAATGAGGCAGGCAGGCGGGGTGAATGTGATCGCAGAACAGGTGATGATCCAATCAGCTGAAAATATTAAGAATCTCTCTTTCGAGCTTAAAAACCAGGTCCCTGACCTCTTCCTCATCCTTGGTTCTGAAATTAAGGGTAAAGCCCATCTTTCACTGATGATATCAGAGAAACTGGTTGAAGAGAAAGGAATGGATGCCATTAAGATCATCAGGGAAATATCTTCCCTGATCAAGGGCGGCGGCGGCGGACAGGCTTTCTATGCCACAGCTGGCGGTAAGGACCCTGCCGGCATCCAGGGGGCCATTGATGCGGCCCTGAAATTTGTGGAATGATTGAGCTATCCTGTCAGTCCAGCTCAGTCCAGATCAGCCCCGGTATCAGTAAGTATTTGTCATACTCGAAGGAACCGTAATGACAAAATCCGCCACATTCGTATTATCTTCCTGAAGAGAATCTATGACATCCTGCCTGACGGCTGTGATAGTGTAGATGCTAAGCCCCTTCCTGTATTCCTCCAGGTACCAGGCTATCCCCTCATGATTATCTGAATGATAGGACCCGTTATAATGTATGAACAGGTCGCCTCTGTCCAGGTGCTCCAGGATGAAATGGGCCATGGTGGCATCCTTGATGGCCTGTGATTTGGGAAAATTCTCATTGACCCCGTGTCCTCCCATACCTCCCATCTCCAGCATCTTTTTATAGGCCGGGATCTCCGGATCATATGGAATGGGAAGGGGAGCGATATACCCCTGTGCCTCTTCAGTAAGGTCTTCAAGACTTTCGAATCCTCCTTTAAAGACCATATTGGCATAGCGCCGGGGTATGTTAGTGGCCACAAACGCCAGTTCATTTTCATTGGCAAAAGTAACCAGGGGCTTATAATCAGTTTCGTAATTGGACCATATCCTGGCTTCGTCTTCAAACTTGTCCTCGGAAATTATCCCTCCAAGGTATTCATCGAGTATCAGCTGGTTATCGGCTTCGAACATTTCGGCCCCCATAACCAGTTTTCTGTCAGTTGCCGCGTGAATATCCCGCGTGAGCTCATACTGGAGCCAGTGGGTGATCGGACAGTTATGAAGTTCCCCGAACAGGATGATGTCTGCATCGCCCAGTTGCTTAAGCATCTTCTCGTACTTAATCGCTTTGCCCTGGGAATCATAAATCAGGTAGGCCGGTTTATCTTTTGTAAAAGCCATAGTTATTATGGCTAAAAGACTAATGATCAAGATTTTAATTTTCATGACAGATATTGATTTTTTGATTTGTTCTTAATTATAAGGGCACAAAAATACGAAATAACACAAAATTCTTATATTTGGATCGGACCAACCCCTATAATTACCATGGACGTTACAAGAACCTTTGACCTCCTGGATCTTTTACAGGAAAAATACCAGAAAGACGACATCCTGGCCGGAAAAGAAAACGGCATCTGGGTCAGGTATTCAACTCAGCAATACATTGAACAAACCAACTATTTCAGTTACGGTCTGCTTGCTATGGGAATGAAGCAGGGTGAAATCATCGCCACCATGTCCAACAACCGTCCTGAATGGAATTTTGCCGACCTGGGAATGGCCCAGACCGGGATCATCCATGTTCCCGTCTACCCCACTCTTGGAGAAGATGAGTATAAATACATCCTGGAACACTGCGAACCGGCCTATATCATTGTTTCGGATAAGGCCCTGTTTGGCAGGATCAAACCTATTGCCGATAAGGTAGCTTCGGTCAGGGACATTTTTACCTTCAACCAAGTGGAAGGAGCAAAGCACTGGACTGAAATTACGGACCTGGGCAAAGAAAATGCAGACAGGTTCATCGGGACAGTTAAAGAGATCAAGGATGGCATTAAGCCTGAAGACATGGTAACCCTTATTTACACCTCGGGCACCACGGGGTTCCCGAAAGGAGTGCAATTGAGCCACCATAACCTGGTCAGTAATACAATAGCCACCTCAAAATGCCATACCCTGGGATTCGAGCATTCATCCCTGTCCTTCCTCCCGCTCTGCCATGTCTATGAACGGATGTTCAACTATCACCGGCAGTATAAAGGGATCAGCACCTACTATGCCGAGAATATGGGTACCATAGGCGATAATCTCAAGGAGATCAAACCCGACCTGTTCACGACGGTTCCGCGGTTGCTTGAAAGGACATACGACAAGATCATAGGCGCGGGGAAGGACCTGCCCTATATTAAGAAAGTAATTTTCTTCTGGGCAGTGAATCTTGGACACAAGTTCAGGATTGATTTCAGGAACGGCTGGTGGTACAGGGCAAGGCTGAAAGTTGCCGATAAACTGATCTTCTCAAAATGGAGGGAGGCACTGGGCGGGAACGTAAAAATAATTGCCTCGGGAAGCGCAGCCCTTCAGCCGCGGCTGGCAAGGGTCTTCTCGGCGGCCGGGATATGCATTCTCGAAGGATACGGACTGACCGAAACTTCCCCTGTTATCTCGGTTGGTAATGCCACTAAAGGGGAGATCCTGCTCGGTGCGGTCGGACCTGTGATTGAGGATGTGGAGGTAAAGATCGCCGAGGACGGGGAGATCCTCTGTAAAGGTCCCAATGTGATGATGGGCTATTACAAGGAACCCGCACTGACCGCCGAAGCCTTAGTCGACGGCTGGTTCCATACGGGTGATATCGGGACCATCATAGACAATAAATACCTTAAGATCACCGACAGGAAAAAAGAAATATTCAAACTGTCCAGCGGCAAATATATAGCCCCGCAGGTATTGGAAAACAAACTGAAAGAATCCCTCTTCGTTGAGCAGGCTATGGTAGTGGGTGAAAATGAAAAATTTGCCAGTGCACTGATCTCCCCCAATTTCCCTTTCCTTCATGAATGGGCATCCAGGCATGATATAAAGTACAGGGATAATGAAGAGCTGATCAATATGAAGGAAGTCACCGATCGCTTCCAGAAAGAAGTCGGTGAGATGAACAAAACACTGGGAGAACACGAAAAGATCAAACGCCTCAGGCTGGTTAAGGAAGAATGGTCCCCGCAGTCAGGCGAACTTTCAGCCGTACTCAAGCTGAAACGCCGGGTACTTAACGAAATGTATAAGGATATTCTCGTCGATATATACTCAGCCGGTAAAAACAGCTAGAGAAAACCGGATGCACCTGTCAGTACTTCATGTTCGATTTCTCTTTTGATGTACATTTTATGCAATTATGAAATCCTACTTCAAATTTGCATGTTTTTGTTGAATCACCAAAGACAATGCAAACATCTTTCCGGCCACCTTGAAGACCAGTGCAGTGTCGTTAAAAGGGAAACCTTCGGTCACAGCAGGCTTGGAAAGGCAGTACAGGGTATTTCTTCGAGATTCATCTATAGAATTTAATATCATGAAGCATTAAAATGCTCTTTCAAAAATTCAGTCAGACTGCATACTTTTATATTTTCACTTTTCATATAGGTATCGGAATAGGGAGTAATAATATAATTATCGGAGGTGCCGAGATCTTCAATGGCAATATTAAACCCTTTGGAGATTCTTGGAGCAGAGGTATATTTGATCTCTATTGTTGAAATTGGCTGTAATCCTTTCACCAGTAACAGATCGCACTCAGCACCGTTATGTGTGCGGTAAAAATAGAGGTCTATTCCAGGAGGCGCTGTTTGTCTGATTTGTTCAATTACATATCCTTCCCAGGAATTTCCAATCAGTACATTTCCTTGTAATTGTTCAAAGTCTGAAATTGAGGTGAGATAATGTAAAACACCGCTGTCCCGAATATAAACTTTCGGAGATTTTACCAATCGCTTCTTAATATTAAAACTAAAAGCCTGCAGGCGGGATACCAGAAAAGCTTCTTCAAGGAAATCGAGATACCTGTTCAGGGTTGGATAGCTTAATCCCATCGATTTTGCGAAGTTGCTGGCATTCCATAGTCCACCCTGATAATTGGCCAGCATTTTCAAGTTTTGCAATGTCCTCCTGCAGTTCTAAATCAAGATATATTGCTTTCTTATCTAATTTATTCATCAGCGATTTGGACAGGGTGGTTTTCCCAACTTGCCTGGGTCCTATGATGCCAATAACAGGAAACTGCTTTATGTCAGCCAAAATGTGATTTTCGGCAATACGCTTTATCATTCTATCCATGAATTTTATACATCAAATATATATATTTCATAAGGGGAAGCGTAATAACCTGTATTTCTGGAGAGACAACAAAGGCAGTGAAATAGATATTATCATAGACCTGGGTGATTCGCTCGTTCCTATTGAAATAAAATCATCGCGAACCTTCTCACAAAGCTTTTTGCCAATCTAAAATATTGGAGAAAAATATCAGGAAACGAAGACCAGGGTTATCTCTGTGCCTTCCCCAAGCCGTGAGTTGATGCTGATCTCACCCTTATGCAATTGCATGATCTGCCGGCTGAGGCTCAGGCCGATCCCTGAGCCGCTCTCCTTTGTTGAAAAAAAGGGGACAAATACCTGATCAAGCTGGTCCTCCGGAATACCCTCTCCGGTATCCTCTATCTTAACGATGGTACGGGAATGATAATTGGTTGATGCTGAGATCTCAATTTTCCTGTTGTTCCTGTCCTCCATTGACTGAACCGCATTGATCAGGATATTGGAGAACACCCGTTGAAGAAGTCCCGGATCAGCCAAAACAGATAATCCCACGGGATCAACACGGAGGTTGATTTCGACCGGGTTCCTATCGGTAAGACCTTTCAGGGCTATAATTTCGTTACGAATAAAATCATGCAGGAATACTTCCCGGAACTCGGGTTTCGGCAGCCGGGTCAGTTTCCTGTAGGCACTCACAAAATCCATCAGTCCCCTTGCATGTTCATCAATGCTTTTAAGGGCGTCGGCAGTATCCGCAATGATCTCCCCGGTGATCCCTGAAGTATTCAGTTTCCCGTCTTTCAGATGAAGCTCGTAAATGGTCCTGCTCAGGGTCGAAATGGGAGTGACGGCATTTACGATCTCATGGTTCAGTACCCTGATCAATCTTATCCATGAATCCAGTTCCTTCTGGTTAAGCTCATTCTTAATATTTTCCACAGAAAGGATACTGACCGGGCTGCCCTTCACCTGAAGTACAGCCTTATTGAAGAGCAGCTGCTGCAGTTCCTTGTCCACATGCACCGCGAGGACTTCCGGTTTGCCAGGTTCAAGTCCGCCAAGCATCTCCGGGATCCGGGGATCGATTTTCTCGAAATCATCGATCTCTGCCAGTGTGTAGGCAGCGAACATATTCTCAAGGGCAGGATTGATCTCCAGTATCCTTCCTTCCTTGTTGACAGCCATAAGCCCGGATTTTGCATGGCTGATCAGAGAACGGTAGAATTGCTCGTTGGTCTCGCTTTCAGCCCTTGCTTCGGCAAATATCCGGTTGATCCGATTCAGGCTTTTATGCAGTTCCCTGACTGTTCTTTCTTTAACATTCTCCGGGAAGACCTGGCTGGTATCCTCGTTCCGGATGGAATCAAAAAAGTAGGCTATCTTCCGGTTGGTGCGGTTGAAAAAATAGATCAGCAGTGCGATCAGTATCCCGGCAGGTAAAAGCAATACACCTGCTGACAAATAATCCCGATGGAAGAACAGAATGCTGCAAGATGATACCGTTACGACCAGTAAGAAGATGAGCAGCATGATTTTAATGAGGAGGTTCCGGGTATACATCCTTTTTAGAAAGATTTAGTGTATTTCTTGATCTTATTGTACAGGGTCTGGCGGGAAATCCCGAGCTGGGCAGCTGCCTTTGTCAGGTTTCCCTGGTTTTTTTCCAGGCTGGATTCGATCATGGACCGTTCCATATCTTCCAGGGTTGCGGGCTGGATTTTTTTCCTGTTTTTCTGTGGCAGAAGAAAATCATCGCTTTCCAGCATACCGGAATTGCATAGAATAACGGCCCTCTCCATTACATGCTGCAATTCCCTTACATTCCCAGGCCAGGAATATGCTTTGAGTTTTCGGAGTGCCGGGGGACTGATTCTCAGTTCTCCGCGCTCATACTTCCGGGAGTACTTATTAAGGAAAAAGTATGCCAGTTCCCCGACATCCCCTTCCCTCTCCCTTAGGGGCGGCATCTCTATGAGTATCGTATTGATCCTGTAAAGCAGGTCCTCCCTGAACAAGCCTTCCTGCACGGCTAGTAACAGGTCCACATTGGTGGCGCAGATAAGCCTTATGTCTACCGGTATCGAATGGGTTCCGCCGATCCGTGTAAGCTGTCGGCTTTGCAGTGCATGCAGAAGCTTTGCCTGCAAAGCCAATTCAAGGTTGCCGATCTCGTCCAGGAAAAGAGTTCCCTTGTGTGCCAGTTCAAATCTTCCTTTACGCTGATCTTTTGCATCCGTGAATGCTCCCTGCTCATGGCCAAACAGTTCACTCTCAAAGAGCGTCACAGGGATGGACCCTATATCGACGGGAACAAGGACCTCCTGGGCCCTTGAAGACAGACGGTGAATCTCTTTTGCCAACAGCTCCTTGCCTGTACCGTTTTCGCCAGTGATGAGTACATTGGCATCGGTGGCAGCTACTTTTGCTGCCATTTCCATGACCCTGGAAATGGCAGCGGAACTGCCCACAAGATTTTGTCCAGGTTTATTGATCTCCGATATCAGGAAACGCTCCTTCCCTTTCAACCGGTTAACCTCCTGCCTTGACAGGCTGAAACGGTAAGCGGCCTCCACGGTAGCCAGCAATTTTTCATTTTCCCAGGGTTTCAGGATAAAGTCAAAGGCACCGGCTTTTACGGTTTTTATGGCCAGGTTTATATCTCCATATGCCGTAATCATAACCACACTGGCCTCCGGTTGCAGCCTGCTGATCTCCTCCAGCCAGAACAGTCCCTCGTTTCCGGAATTCACCCCTGCCCTGAAATTCATATCAAGCAGGATGACGTCAAAAACCTCCTTTCTCAGAAGAGAAGGTATTCCTTCCGGATTGCTGCAGGTCATAACACAATCAAAGTGATACTTGAACAGCAGACGCAGTGCATCCAGTATCTTCTTATTATCATCGACGATAAGGATCTTTCCATCGTTCATGATATAAATTTACAATTTTGACAAACGATTGGACAGTGATTGTCCATTTTTTTGACATATATTAAAGCAGAGCGAATTATTAACCACTAATAAACAGCCTGTTACAAAATATGGCATGGCTCTTGAATTTTATCTGCCAGAACCCAATACCACGTACAATGCAGGAAGAATTATACCTGAAAACAGAAGGCCTCAGCAAGGTATTCCGGACGGATGAAATTGAAACCACAGCCCTAGACGGGATCAACCTCGGGGTGAAACAGGGCGAGTTCATTGCGATTATGGGTCCCTCAGGCTGCGGTAAATCCACCCTCCTGAACATACTCGGACTGATCGACCACCCAAGCAATGGCAAGTACTTTTTTGCCGGGGACAATGTGTCCGGACTGAAAGAAAAATACAGGGTTGAGAAAAGGAAGGGTAAGATCGGTTTCATTTTCCAGAATTTCAATCTTATAGATGAACTGAATGTCTTTGACAATGTTGAGATGCCCCTGATCTTCATGAATGTGAATGCCCGGGAACGCCGGGAAAGGGTCAGGGATGTTCTTGACCGTATGAAGATAGGCCACAGGGGCAGGCATTACCCGCAGCAGTTATCGGGCGGTCAGCAGCAAAGGGCAGCCATCTGCAGGGCCGTGGTATCACGGCCTGGGTTGATCCTGGCGGATGAACCCACCGGTAACCTTGATTCCAAAAACGGGACCCAAGTAATGGAATTGCTCACTGAATTGAACCGTGAGGGCACCACAATCCTGATGGTCACCCATTCAGAACGGGATGCATCCTATGCCCACCGCATCGTTCATCTTTTCGATGGCAGGATTATACCACAAAAAGTATTATAAAAACATCCGGCAATGGTAATTGCTCATTTAAACAATAAATCATGATGCTACGATATTATATGAAATCGGCAATCCAGTCCCTTCGAGCCACACTCCGCTTTACCCTGCTGAATATGATCAGCCTGTCGCTGGGTTTATCGCTGGTGGTAATGATGGTCATGCTGATTACCTACGAAGTCTCATTTGACAGCTGCCATCACAGGCGGGATGAAATCCTGCAGATTATTGAGCACGATCTGAAGGCGGACGAATTCACCGCTTCCTGTCCGATTCCCCTCCCCTCCGTCCTCCTGGAAGAATTTCCAGAGGTATCCTATGCCACCGGAATCTGGAAGATGGTTAATACCGGAATCGTTTTAAAAAGGGAAAACGCGGAATTCACCGGCTTCAGTGGAGCCTCGGTGGATAACGATTTTGTGGAGATCTTCGGATATGAACTGCTGGCCGGAAGCCTGGACGAGTTTATTTCAGCGCCGGACCGGATTTTCATTTCCCGCAGATGTGCCACTACACTGTTCGGCAAAGAGGATCCCCTCGGGCAGGTCGTCAGCGTACAGGACCATCCACTTACCATTTCAGGTATATTCGGGGACGTGCCACAGAATTCATCGGTTCAGTTTGATGTCCTGCTGCCGGAAAAAGCAAGGGCTTTCATTCGGCCGGATTATAAAGAGGCATGGTGGAACGGGGGAATGCAAACCTATGTGGTACTGCATCCGGGAATATCACTTGAGGCATTTCAAGCCCATTTACAGGAAATACCCGGACGGCACTACCCGGATTTTCTGAAAGGGAGAAGCACATTTACGACCCGGCCCTTCAAAGGTTCCCATTTTGATACCTCGGTCCTTGATTACGACTCCCCTCCGGTCCCATTGTCATACCTGCTGATCCTGGCCAGTATAACATTTGTGACCCTGCTCATAGCCTGTATAAACTATATCAACCTGTCCACCGCCCAATCCGCCCGGCGAAACATCGATTCAGGCATCCGGCAGATCCTGGGCTCAACACCCTCCCAGGTCATCCGCCTGCATGTCTGGATTGCTTATATCGTTGTTACTGGAAGCCTGGCCGTTTCCATTTTGATCTGCCAGCTGGCCCTGCCCCTTATAGAATCACTTACTCAGCGCCCGGTGGGCATCCAGTTCAAAGACCCTGCCGTATTGTTGATCCTGCTTGGAGTAGTACTGGTTACAGGCTTTATAACGGGCTGCCTGCCCGGACGATCTTTTACCGGGACCGAACCGGTTCAGCTGATCCAGGCAAAAGGAGTTACAAAGCTCCGGACCGGGTCTTACCGGGATGCCATGGTCATTTTCCAGTTTACCCTGTCCATTGCCCTTATTATATTCCAGATGTTCATATTCCGGCAGGTGGCCTACATGATGAATGCCGACCTGGGATTTGACAATGAAAACCTGCTGGCCATTGATGTGAACGGGATCCCGGACAATAATGATCAGCCTTATTCACAGGTCAGACTATTCAGGGAAAAAGTGGAACCCTATGGGTCCAGGTACGGTTTCAGCAAAGGATCATTGACCGAGAATATCCCCGGATATTACTATCAGAACAGCTTCACACTGGAACCTGCAGATGCCCTGATTGACGAATGTCTTGTTATTTCAACAGCGGTTGACGAAAACTTCCTTGAAGTCTTTGGGCTGCAGATGGCCGAAGGGAGATACTTCTCCCCGGAATATCCAAGCGACCGGACCGCCTTCATCATCAACGAAACCGCATACAGAATAATAGGATGGAAGAGTATAGAGGGGAAATTCATGAAATATCATCATGAGGGTCAAGCCTTCCCTGTGGTGGGGGTAATGAAGGATATCCATGCTTCCACTCTGAGGGAAGCTGTCAAGCCCATGGTCTACCGGTTTGGAGAACATAATAATTTCCCGGCCTTCCTTACCTTCCGTATTTCACCGGACCGGCTCCGGGAAACCATTGATTTCCTGGAAAGCGAATGGCAGGATATGTTCCCTGATATCCCCTTCAGCCACTTCGATGTCAGGGAGAAATATTACGAAAACTACCGGGAGGAGAAACGTTTTGCAAGGATAATCGGGAGTTTTACTTTCATTGCCATCCTGCTTTCCCTCCTTGGATTATTCGGCCTGGTATCCTTCCTGGCAGAAAAACGCCGGAAAGAGATCGGAATCCGGAAGGTAAACGGAGCCGGGATCCCCGAGATCCTGTTGATGATGAACCGTAGTTTGCTGAAATGGATCGGGATCGCCTTTCTGCTGGCCTGTCCCATTTCCTGGTATGCAGTAAGAGCCTGGCTCCAGGATTTTGCGTTCAGGACAAACATCGGTCCCATGACATTCCTTGCAGCGGGACTTCTGACCCTGCTTGCTGCTGTAATAACGGTCAGCTGGCAGAGCTGGAGAGCAGCCAGCCGCAATCCTGCAGGATCCCTGAGGTATGAATAGCTGGTCTTTCGTTATGATTGAAGTAGAATTATGCAATGCTTATATATTATTTGATAAAAAAGTCAAATTCGAAATCTGGTGTAACATGATAACTCATAGCTTTTGTCAATTTTCTTTTGTTGTATGATCAGTATGCAGTATTTTTGACTTATTAATCCCAATAGTCAAAATTTCTATGCCGGGAATTGATGTCAAAAAGCAGATCATTGAATCTGCCACAAAATACTTCTCCAGGTACGGTTTTCATAAAACCACGATGGATGAAATCGCTAAAAACATTCATAAAGCAAAAGGTGTATTATATTACTATTTCAGAAGTAAAGAGGAACTTTTTAACGAGGTCCTGAAACAGGAATTGGGTACACTGAAAGCAGCACTTTTAAAAATTGTGGACAGCAACAATAATTCCTTAACAATACTTACGGATTATATGCTGACCCGTTTCAGGCTGTTAAACAAGGCCCTTAACTATCATGAAACCCTTAAGGCTGATTTTTTTGAGAAATATCATTTTGTAAAGGATGTCAGAGATGACTTCGAGGCTTTTGAACACGCCCAGCTTACCCTCATAATCAAAAAAGGGAATGAAGAAGGATATCTGAACGTCCGCAATATTGGTCCGACAGTCGATGTTGCTATGATGATCATTACAAGCATAGAAATACCTCTGTTCCTTCAGGATAAGTATAGCGAATACGAGAATACGCTTCATGATCTTATCAATATGATTACCGGCAGTCTAAGCGTACGCAACAAATCATAGTCGTTTTTTTTTGCATGATTTTGACTGCAAAACATAATTGGTCAAATATTATCTTTATATTTGTACTGACTAAAGATTAAATCAGTCTTTTTTTAATTTCATGGAAAAACTGGCACAGAATATCATCAGGTTTAAGTGGCTTATCGTTGGCAGTGTTTTAGGACTTACTCTTTTGTTCGGTTATCAGATCAGGAATATCAGGATCAATTCTGACATTCTGAGCACACTGCCGGATGATGACCCGACAGGGCACCTGTATAAAAGCATCGGCACCCAATTCGGCGGAAACGATATCGGGATGATTGTACTGGAAACGGATGATGTATTTACCATTGAGGTACTGGAGCACATACGCCAGATCACAGACAGCCTCAAAATCACCGGCGGCATATCCACAGTCACAAGCCTTACGGATATCATGGATATTAAAAGCTCGGACTGGGGGATCGAGATCGGAAAGCTGGTGGATTCATGGGATATGCCCGATGAGCCTTCTGAACTGGATAGCCTGAGGAACTATGTGTTTTCCAAAGAAATGTATACAGGAACCATTGTTTCTGAAGATGGCACAGCAGCAGTCATTCTTTTTACGCTGCTGCCCGGAGTAAACAGGCAGGAGGTTGCAACAAATATCAAAACCATCATAGAATCACTGAGTATACCTGAGAAAGTCTATTATGGAGGCTTGCCCTTCATGTTAGATGATATTACTGAATTGCTCGTATCAGATATGATCTGGCTCATACCCATCTGTTTTGTAATTATCGCTTTAATCCTGTTACTCAGCTTCAGGTCGCTTCGCGGAATGTTTTTACCCTTACTCACTGCAGGTATTACTGTTATCTGGACGCTTGGTATTATGGCTATGGCAGGCATTGAAATCACAATTAACACGAATTTTATGCCGGTCATACTACTTGCTATTGGGAGTGCATACACCATCCATGTATTAAACAGCATCAACCAGGATACCGGTAAAGACAGGAAACAGGCCATGGTCAAGGCGATGGCCTCGACCATGATTCCTGTATTCCTGGCCGCATTGACAACGGCCATTGGATTTATTTCCTTTGTTTTTGGAGCATACCTGACCATGATCAAGGAATTCGGCATTTGCAGTGCCATAGGAATCCTTATTGCATTGCTCCTGTCTTTACTTTTTGTTCCGGCATTAATTTCCGCCTTATCTATATACGGAAAGACGCCGGCTAATGAAAACGCAGACAGTAACAGGTATTTGACCAGCCATGTTCTTCAGCCCATGGCTAACCTGCTTTTGAAACGCCCCGGAGCTGTGCTGATGGTGTGGGCTGTCATTCTGCTGCTGAGCGCAGGAGGTATATTTTTTATAAGAACGAGCGTAAATATAACTGAGTATTTTAAGAAAGATAATCCAATCAGGATTGCAGAGGATGTCATGCAAAAGAAGTTCGGCGGATCATTGCCTGTTTTCGTTGAGTTTGAAGGAGATATGCAGGAACCACAGGTTCTGAAGATGATGATCAGAACGCAGGAATTCATGAGAGAGGACCCGAATATCACCTCCGCTCAATCGGTGGCCAACCTGGTTGAGCAAATGAATGATGCCATGGGAGAAGGGGAAAAGATACCTGATGAGAAAGCCAAGATTGAACAACTATGGTTTCTTCTTGATGGCCAGGATGTGATGCAGCAACTGGTTTCAGATGATCTTGATAAGGGGATCATCCAGTCCAAATTTGCCTCCATTGAGACCGAAAGCATAAAAGCCTTCACAGATAAAATGAATCAGTTTATCGATGAAAACCCGGGTGATCTCTATAAAATAAATTTTACAGGCATCCCTCCTCTATATGTTAAACTGAATGACAGCCTGGTTAAAAGCCAGTATAGCAGCCTGATCATAGCCATTTGTATGGTGCTGCTTATTATAGCCCTTATCCTGCGATCCTTCTTGAAAGGGGTGTACGCAACCATCCCTATTATTGCTACCGTACTGTTGCTGCTCGGCTTTATGGGCGTTACAGGTATTCCCCTGGATATAGCAACTGTACTTGTGGGAAGTATTGCCCTGGGTATAGGGATCGATTACTCCATACATGTTATAACCGGGTTTAATACGCATTTGAATCATCATGGGAATGTTGAGCAGGCTATTGAAGCAACCATCCTGACGAAAGGCAAGGCTGTTATTATCAATGTAGCCTCAGTAGCCGCGGGTTTCCTGGTATTGTATTTTGCACATATAACACCCATCCGGAATTTTGGTTTGCTGATTGCAATTAGCATGATTGCCTCCGGCCTGGGTGCACTTACACTATTGCCGGTGATTTTAATCCTGGCCAACAGAAAGCGTGTAATCGATGAAAAGTAAGCTATAACCATTAAAACATACTGACGTGAAAATTAAAATTTATCCCATTTCCCTGATTATTCTTGTATCTGCAGCCAGTCTGTTCTGCGCAAATGCACAGGATGCCGGCACCATACTGAAAAATATGGATCATGTATTGTATGCGCCCGAAGACATGACCGGAACGCATACTATCATTTTAATTGACAAGAATGGAAAGCAGGAAACCCGCGAAGCGAATATCATGCAAAAAGGTACGGATAAACGTATCCTGCGATTTACCTCACCGGCATCGCAGGCAGGAATAGCTGTTCTGGCATTGCCGGATGATGTCATGTACATGTACCTGCCGGCATTTGGCAAAGAACGCCGCATTGCAGGCAGTGTGAAGAACCAGAATTTTGCAGGCACCGATTTTTCATATGATGATATGGAACCAAAACCATTTTCTGACAAATACACACCGAAACTGATCAAAACAGAAGGAGGGGTATTTGTTCTGGAGCTCATACCCATGGACAGGTCCGATTACTCCAAAATAATTGCACACATCAATGCAGCAAATTATTACCCGGAAGTAATGGAGTACTATGATTTGGGCAATACAAAGATTAAAGAAGCAAAATACACCTTCAGAAAAGTCGGGAAATATTGGAGCACTGAAGAAATTGAAATGATGAACCTGAAGAAAAACCATAAAACGAAAATGCGGATGTCGGATGTAACATACGATACCGGCTTATCTGATGATGAATTTACAGTAAGAAAACTAAAACAATAATCAGCCCCGGATATGAAAAAGATCAAGATATCACTATTGTTGGTTTTAACTCCCCTGGGATATGCATTTGCCCAGGAGAATCCATTACAATTATCAGGGGAGTTGATGACCGATCAGCGCATCCTGTTTCTGGAAAAAAATCCCTGGGCGTGGAACGAAAATCGTATCACTTTGGACCTGGACAAAACAATGACCGGTAATTCAAAATTCCATAGTGAAGTCTGGCTTCGAAACATAGGTTTACCCGGTATATCCTCTTCAGGCGATCTTTATAACAAAGGGATCATTGATCCTTATAATCTTGAAATCAGGGAGGCATATGTTCAACTAAACGGGTTTCTCACAAAAAACCTGGATGTTACGATTGGCCGTCAGGGTATTGCCTGGGGAACTGCCGACGTAATCAACCCGACGGACAACCTCACTCCCTACGACATGGAAGATATCCTGGATTTTGGCCGTCATCGCGGTTCTGATGCCATCAATATGCAGTATTATTTTACCAGTGATTTTTCCCTGCAGGCTGTATATATCCCATTTTTTCAACCGGCTAATTTACCTGTGGGTATTTTTGCCGGGTCCTTGAATTCTTCCATGGAAATGCCAGCAGGCATGGTTCTGGAGGGATATTCTGATACCATAATTATGCCGGAATACAATCTTGGAGAAAGTGGCACAGCCGGATTGAGATTTAAGGGTTTCGTCGGCGGGATTGATTTTTCATTGAGTTATGTTTATGGCAGGGATGGTTTGCCATACAACACAGGAAATACATTCATTCCGGTAAATGCCCAGGGAGGGATAAATGTAAATGCCCAACTATCCTATGAGAGAAACCATATTATTGGTGCGGATCTGGCCACCAGCATTGCAGGGATAGGGTTCTGGGCCGAGGCTGCTGTGTTTATCCCGGGAAATGATATCCTTATGTCCAATGATATGTCAGCCATTTTCCCCATGTTACCCGCACCGGTAATAGTAGATTCAGTGATCCTGGAGGCTGAACCCTTTTTAAAATTTGTAGTGGGGGGTGATTATATGTTTTCAGATGGATCTTATCTTAATCTTCAGTACATACATGGTTTCATTCACGAGAGAGGAAAGGATGCACTGAATGATTATTTCTTCCTGAGGTATGACAAAGCTTTCTTCAATGATAAACTTAAAATATCACCCCTGAGCGGAGCGTTTATTATCACCGACTGGAAGGATATCAATGAGAATTATGCCCTGGCCTATATGCCGCAAATCATCTACCAGGCAACGGTCAATACTGAGATCTCATTTTCCACCGTATTCTTTGATGGCAAAGGCGACAACTTATTTGCCAACATGAAGGACTATGATATGTTACTGTTTAAGCTGAAGTATATCTTTTAAGTAAGGAACTTGACCAGCTTCTCCCTGCCCTTCCCTGTTAATTACAGCACTATTGAATCTCCCGGTTATTACCGGCTTTACTGATTATCCATAATCCGAGGAATGTAAATATCCCGTTAATGATCAGCAGTTCAAAGCCGAACTCGTAACCGCCCAGCAGGACGGATGAAAAGCGGCTCAGCAGGAATGACAGAAGGGGTGAGAGTATGCAGATAAGCGGCACCAGGCGGTCCTTAACCTTCCACCGGGTGAACAAACCGAAACTGTACATCCCCAGCAAAGGCCCGTAGGTATAGCCCGCCGCAGTGAACAGGGCGGCGATCACGCTCTGGTTGTTAATGGCTTTGAAGATCAGTATGACCACCAGCAAAATGACCGATATAAGTATATGGACCCGCTTGCGCATGCGCCCCAGTTCATCCTCCCGGAGCTTCAGTCCGCCCAGGATATCCACCGTAAAGGAGGTGGTCAGCGATGTCAGGGCACTGTCGGCGCTGGAATAAGCCGCTGCTACCAGTCCCACAATAAAGAATACCGTAACCACCGGAGCAAGGTACCCTCCCGTACTTATTAAAGGGAACAGGTCATCGGTCATTTCAGGGACGGCAATACCTGTGCGCCCGGCAAACACAAACAGCAGAACGCCCAGGGAGAGGAAAATGAGGTTTACCGGGACCAGCGCAATGCTCAGCCAGTAGACGTTCTTTTTTGCTTCTTTCAGGTTCCGGCATGAGAGGTTCTTCTGCATCATGTCCTGGTCAAGCCCGGTCATAACAATAGCAATAAAAGCACCGCTCAGGAACTGTTTGACAAAGAAATTCTTGTCTGTCCAGTCATCAAAGAAAAACATTCTTGAGTAGGAGCTCTCTTTTACAGTACTTATAATCCCCCTGAAATCCAGGTCCAGGGACCTGCTTATCAGGACAATAGTAAGGACAACGGCCGTGATCATGAAGACGGTCTGCAGGGTATCCGTCCATATAATGGTCTTGATCCCGCCCCTGTTGGTATACAGCCAGATCAGCAGTATGGTGATCACCACGGTTATGATAAAGGGCACTCCCATGGCCTCAAATACAGTGATCTGCAAGACATTGGCTATCAGGAAAAGCCTGAAAGAGGCCCCTATTATTCTTGACAGCAGGAAAAAGGAAGCCCCCGTTTTGTACGACCGGAAACCCAGGCGCTGTTCCAGGTAAGTATAAATGGATGTCAGGTTCAGCCGGTAATAGATGGGCAGTAATACATTGGCTATAACAAAATATCCCGCCAGGTACCCCAGGACCATCTGCATATAGGAAAACTGGCTGTCCAGGACCCATCCCGGTACCGATATAAAGGTCACACCCGAGAGGGAGGCGCCTATCATCCCGAAAGAAACTACGTACCAGGGCGACTTGCGGTTACCTATAAAAAAACCCGCATTGTCAGCAGATCTTCCTGTATAATAAGATATTACAAGGATCACAGCAAAATAGCAGGCAATTATAAGCAATACTCCCAGGGGTGGCATACAGGCAGCATTTGGTATTGGCTCTGCAAGCTTACTAAAAACAATTCAATAAAAAAATTGCTAATCGCTTGAATAGATATTATTTTTGATGGCCTTACACAATTATAAATCAAGTGATTCCATGAACATACATTCTTACCCATCTGTCCTGCTGGAAGAGGCGGTCAGGGAATTTGCCCGCCTGCCGGGTATCGGGCAGAAAACAGCCCTGAGGCTGGTGCTTTACCTGCTGAAAATGGACGGCCAGGCGGTGGCATCCTTCAGTAATGCCCTGATCCAGCTGAAGAACCAGGTTAAGTATTGTAAGACCTGTAAGAATATTTCGGATACGGAAGAGTGCAATATCTGTTCAAACCCGAAACGGGATGCAGGCTGCGTTTGTGTTGTGGAAAATATCAGGGATGTGATGTCATGTGAGAACACCGGCCAGTATAACGGCCTTTATCATGTGCTGGGGGGTATTATTTCCCCAATGGACGGTATCGGTCCGGGAGACCTCTTCATCGACTCACTGGTGGAAAGGGTTGCATCAGGACAGGTAAAGGAGGTCATTCTCGCCCTGAGCACCACCATGGAAGGGGATACCACGAATTTCTATATTTATAAAAGGCTGAAGGATTTTCCCGTAGAGGTAAGCACCCTGGCCCGTGGAGTGGCAATCGGGGATGAGCTGGAGTATGCCGATGAAATAACGCTGGGAAGATCCATCGTAAACCGTACTCCATTCGAAGATTCCCTTAAGAATTGATGAGCCTGTAAACCTGAAATGTATAAAACCTCAGAAGTAAAAATCATGATTACATCCAACTAAACGGATAGCTATGGAACTAAAAAACGGGAAGTATTTTATTGACGGTATACCCGTCCTGAAACTTATAGAAAAGTATGGTTCACCCCTGTACATTTACGAGACAGCAAGGATGAAATCACAGTATGAAAGCCTGACAAAAGCATTCAGCAAGGCGAAGACAGAAATTTACTATGCCTGCAAGGCACTTACCAATCTGAATGTACTCAGCTATTTCCGTTCCCTGGGGTCCGGACTGGATACCGTGTCCATACAGGAAGTGGAGCTTGGACTGCAGGCGGGATTCAAACCTCAGGACATTCTGTTCACCCCTAACTGTGTTTCCATGGAAGAGATCAATGAGGCTGTTGAAAAGGGGGTACGCATTAATATTGATAACATTTCCATACTCGAACAGTTTGGTCACCAGTACGGGAAGTCCATCCCTGTCAGTGTCCGGATCAATCCGCACATCATGGTAGGTGCCAACAGTAAAATAGCCACCGGGCACATTGATTCGAAATTTGGTATATCCATCCACCAGTTGCCCCTGCTGCAGCGGGTGATCGAAACCAATAATATGATGGTGGAGGGAGTGCATATGCATACCGGCTCAGACATTCTAGATGTGGATGTCTTCATCCGTGGGGTGGAGATCCTTCTTGAAACCGCCACGAAATTCAGGGATCTTAAATATATTGACATTGGAAGCGGCTTCAAGGTGGCATACCGGCAGGACGATATTTATACTGATGTTGAGTCGCTGGGACAAAAACTTACAGAGCGGTTCAGCCGCTTCTGCAAGGATTATGGCAGACAGCTTACCCTGATCTTTGAACCGGGAAAGTTCCTGGTCAGCGAAGCGGGGTGTTTTGTGGCCCGGACCAACGTAGTAAAACAAACCACTTCGACGGTTTTTGCCGGAATGGATACCGGGATGAACCATTTCATCAGGCCCATGTTCTATGATGCCTGGCATGAAATTGTGAATGTTTCCAATCCCGGGGGCAAACCCAGGATCTATACGGTGGTGGGGTATATCTGCGAAACGGATACCTTCGGATGGAACCGGAAGATATCCGAGATCAGCGAGGGCGATTACCTGGCTTTCAAGAATGCCGGTGCCTATTGCTTTGCCATGTCATCAAACTATAATTCCCGCTACCGTCCTGCTGAAGTACTGGTTCATGAGAAAAAGGACCTGCTTATCAGGAAAAGGGAAATACAGGATGACCTGACAAGGAACCAGGTCGTACACAATATATTCTGAACAATAAGTTAGCAGGTTCGCAAGTTATAAATTCGCAAATTAGCAAGTTCCAGGTTCGCAATACGATTCGGACTAAGGAGAAAACATGGATCTGTCCATAGTCATAGTAAACTACAACGTCAAGTACTTTCTTGAGCAGTGTTTGCATTCCGTACAAAAAGCATCACAGAAACTTAATGTCGAGGTATTTGTGGTGGACAACAACTCTGTGGACAGTTCCTGTACCATGATCAGGGAGAAATTTCCCGGTATTCACCTGATAGAGAACAAGCAGAACCTGGGATTTTCGAAAGCAAACAACCAGGCCATCAAAAAATCGAAAGGGAAATACGTTCTCCTGCTGAACCCTGACACCGTTATTGAAGAGGACACACTGGATAAATGTTTTCGTTTCATGGAGGATCACCCTGAGGCGGGGATACTGGGTGTGAAAATGATTGACGGGAAGGGGCGTTTCCTGCCGGAATCCAAAAGGGCACTGCCCCGGCCCATGGTGGCTTTCTATAAGATATTCGGCCTGTCACGGCTGTTCCCCCGGTCAAGGATATTCGGAAGGTACCACCTGGGGTTCCTGGATAAGGACCAGGTCAACGAGGTGGATGTACTTCCCGGTGCCTTTATGCTCCTGCGGCAGTCCGCACTTAAGGTAACAGGACTCCTGGATGAGGAATTTTTCATGTACGGGGAGGATATTGACCTTTCCTATCGCATGATCAAAGCGGGCTTTAAAAACGTCTATTTCCCTGAAACCACCATCATACATTACAAGGGGGAAAGCACCAAGAAAGGCAGCCTTAATTATGTGCTTACCTTTTATAATGCTATGATCATTTATGCCAGAAAACATTTTTCTCAGAAGATGGCCAAATCCTATACCCTGCTGATAAACCTGGCCATATATTTCCGGGCCATACTTGCCATAACCCGCAGAACCCTTAAAAACATCATTCTGCCCCTGTTGGATATCATACTCTTCTACACGGGATTTTTGCTGATCAAACCCGCATGGGAATCATACCGTTTCCCTTCAGGTGGCAGCTACCCTCCTGAATTCATGTATTTAGTGGTACCCGCCTACATACTTACATGGATCATTGCACTGTATTTTTCCGGTGGATATGATAAACCCCTGAAGCTTTTCAGCGTAATAAAAGGGTTGTTGTCGGGAACCTTCATTATCCTGGTTATCTATGCCCTGCTGCCGGAAACACTGAGATTCTCTCGTGCCCTGCTGCTGCTGGGTGCCGCAGGTTCACTGCTGATGAGCCTGGCTTCACGGTTTCTGCTGGGGGTACTCAGGATCCCGGGCTTCGAACTTCAGCTGTTCCAGAAAAAACGTATTATAATAATCGGTACTGACACAGAAGCACAAAGGGTGGAAAGCCTCCTGAGAAAGACCGATCACAAGCCGGAGATCATCGGCATTATCTCACCGGGCAACAAAAAATCAGCCGCTGCCATTGGCATGGTCAACCAGCTTGAAGACATAATCAGGATCAACCGTATCAATGAGATCATCTTTTGTGCACGTGATATTTCTTCACAGAGCATTATTCACAAGATGATGCTGCTCCAGGAGAGCGGACTGGAATATAAAATCGCCCCTCCCGAAAGCCTTATAATAATCGGCAGTAATTCCATTAATACTGCAGGGGATCTGTACCTGATCGATTTCAATTCACTGAACAGACCTGTTAACATACGGAGTAAGCGCTTATTCGATTTCCTGATGTCCCTTTTCCTCTTTGTTCTCTTCCCGGTAATGCTCTTCATTGTCAAAAGACCACTCAGGTTCCTGGCCAATGCATTCCTGGTATTATCGGGGTATTTCAGCTGGGTGGGATATGCACCGGGAAGCATTCAGGAACTATATGATCTGCCTGCTGTTAAAAGAGGCATCCTCAGTCCCCTGGACGGATTGAGGGAAACGATCCTGGAGGATGGTATTAACGAGAGGGTCAATATTACCTATTCACGTGATTACAGTATCTTTACTGATCTGAACATACTCTGGAGGGGGATGAAAGAACTGGGCAGGAAACCATATCTAATACCGGAAGATGGCACAAATTGAAATCAGCCTTCCGGCACTGGGGGAAGGTGTTATAGAAGCAGAGATTACACGCTGGCTTGTCGGGGAAGGGGAAAAGGTGGAAGCAGAACAGCCTGTGGTGGAGATAGCGACTGATAAGGTTGACTCGGAAGTACCGGCAGCCGATGCAGGGATCCTGGTAAAAATACTGATAGGCGAAGGAGAAACAGCAAAGATAGGGCAGGTCCTGGGCATCCTTGAAACCGATGCCGGAACATATGCTGCACCGGCCGCAGCAGACCATTCCGCCATTAACACAGAAGATACTGATGTCCTGACAGGGAACAGGATCTCCGCAATAGTCTCTGAATCAACCGTCCAGGACTATACTCCGCCCCAACCCAGTCGCACGCATTTCCTTTCTCCTGCTGTCAGGAACCTGATAAAGGAACACCGGATCAGTGATGCAGACATTTCAAACATACAGGGTACGGGAGAAAACGGCCGGATCATCATTGCTGACGTAAGGGCCTTCCTTGCAACAGGTGGTGCAGGCACCGCAGCAAGGGAGCCCGATAAAGCTGTACCTCTGATACCTGAGGAGCTCATCTACGGCGGTCCCGAGAACGAGATCATAGAAATGGACAGGATGCGCAGGATCATAGCCCGGCATATGTCGTATTCCAAGCAGGTCTCCCCACATGTAAATTCATTCATCGAAACGGATGTTACCGACCTGGTTTACCTGAGGAACAGTATTAAAGACAGGTACCTTGAGAATCACGGGCAGAAACTGACCCTTACGCCAATGATACTGACAGCAGTCATCAGGGCAATTAAAGACTTCCCCCTCATAAACGTGTCGGTTGACAGGGAAAGGATCATCCTGAAAAAGAGTATCAATATAGGAATGGCCACTGCTCTTCGTAACGGCAACCTTATTGTACCTGTTATTAAAGATGCTGATAAATTGAGCTTTAAAGCCCTGGTTTCTAGGGTGAACGACCTGGCGGACCGTTCGCGCGAAAACCAGCTCCGTCCGGATGAGATCCGGGGTGGCACATTTACGGTGACCAACCTGGGACCATTCGGCAGCCTCAGCGGCACCCCCATTATACACCAGCCGGAAGCGGCAATCCTGGCCCTGGGAGCCATAAAGAAGAAACCCGCCGTTGTTGAAACAGAGGGGCGGGAGGCCATAGGGATCAGGCATATCATGATCATGTGCCTGGCTTATGACCACAGGGTAATAGACGGGGCCCTGGGCGGCATGTTCCTCAAACGGATCAGCGATATTCTTGAAAAAGAAGTACCTGAGACCGGTTTCTAAGAAATAACTTGCTGATACAGTATCTTTATGAATGCTTATAATATTGTTAAAATTTGTTTATTTTGTGTGATTATTGAAACCACATGAGAAGTTTCTCAATTATTTTACTTCTTATTGCCACCACGATCAACCTGTTGCAGGCACAAATTGAACTGGAACACAGGGAAACATGGCTGGAAGCCGAATCCTTCTTCCTGTTTGAAGAATATAACGAAGCCTTTCCTTATTACACTCAGCTTTACGATTACTATCCTGATAACGACAACATTAGTTATAAAATCGGAGTATGCCTGCTCAATGATCCCTTCAGAAAGGATGAATCTATTGCTTACTTGGAAAAGGCTGTACAGAACATCAACCCTGATTACAAAGATGACTCCTTCCGTGAAACAATGGCACCGACAGAATCGTATTTTTACCTTGGCAATGCATACAGGATCAACAACCAGCTGGAAAAAGCCATACGGACTTACAAAAGGTTCAAGGAAATAGGTGATCCTGATGTATATGATCTTGATCTTGTAGACGAGCAAATTAAAGCCTGCGAAAATGCACAGGAACTGATGGGCCGTCCTGTGGATTTCAAACTCACTAATGTCGGAGAAGTTATAAATTCAAGGTTCTCGGATAAAAACCCGATTCTGTCCGGTGACAAAACCAAGATGGTTTATCTGCAGGTACAGCAGTTTACCGATGCATTCCGTTACTCTGAAAAAATAGATGGCCAGTGGTCCTACCCGAGGGTCCTGAACCCTGAAATGCTGCTCGATGTCGATGAACTGGCCTATCCTACGGGCCTCTCATATGACGGCACAGAAATGTTGCTGTATATGAGCGATGATTATAACGGAAATATCTATATCAGCCATAACATCGATGGCTTCTGGACGCCCCCTGAAATACTTAACGACAATATCAACACCAAGTACTGGGAGTCCCATGCCTGTTTCAGCAGGGATGGAAAGACCATTTATTTCACCAGCAACAGGAAAGGGACCGTAGGCGATCTCGATATCTATTATTCAGAATTTGATGAAAAGCAGCAGGACTGGGGAAAAGCAGTAAACCTTGGTAAAGTGGTGAATACCGAATACAACGAAGAAGCGCCCTTTATTTCCATGGATGGCAAGACCCTTTACTTCAGTTCATACGGGCATTTTAATATTGGCGGATATGATGTTCTGTATTCCAATCTACTTGAGGATAATTCCTGGTCATCCCCCATAAATATCGGATATCCCATCAATACAACAGATGATGATTTGTTCTATCATCCCTTTGAGGATAAATATCATGCATACTTTCCGCGCTATATAGAGGATGGTTTCGGCCAGACCGACATTTTCCTTATCGAGATCTTCTCGGAAGAGCATCCGCGGAAGTTTACGATCAAGGGGATAGTAGGTATACAGGACCTGCAACTGCTGACAAGACCTATTTCTGTCACTATAGTGGAAAAATATACCAGGGATACGGTAACGGTAAGGTATGCAGATATGGAAACCGGGGCATTTGATTTCGAAGCCACCAGGGGAAGCTATGATCTGCTGATCGAGAGTGATGAAATCAAGGCAATTGTTGACAGCGTAGTCATCCCGGAAGGGTACAGGGAAGACGAATACATTATTAAACCGGACCTGACCGTATACAATACTGACTCAATAATTGAACTTTTCACCCCTGAGGTAGCCTATAAGATCATGGCCCGGGATACCCTCTACCGTGTCAGTACTGATGATCCTGTGGATATTGAACTGGGGGTCGAAGAAAAGGCTGTCCTGCTTGTGGAAAATTATACCTGGTCAAAGCTGCCGGCACCGGATACTATGTTTGCAATGGATACAGTAGTGGCTGCTGATACTGTGGTGGCAGCTGATACTGTGGTGGCTGCTGATACAATAGCTGATGCCGAAACCATGATGCTTACCCTGCGGGAAACTGATACCCTGGAGATTGATACTTCGGTGATCCATTATTATTTTGTGCCGCTGCTGGGTAAGAACCTGCTGAAATTTGCCATGTTTGACTCATCAGGAAAGGTAAGCTATCAGGATATAAGCGTAATCTATAGCCCTGAACTGGCACTGACGGAAATAAGCGGGATGGATACAGGGGATACCCCGGTTGCAGCTGTGAGTGACTCGCTGGTTATTGCTGCTATGGATACAGCTCCCGCTGTAGTTGTACCGTTTAGGGTTGATCCCGGACTAAAAGAAACTGTTGAAAGGCTGTCAGGATTGGCGGATGGCGAACTGAAAAAAACCCTTCAACAACTTGACCTGGAAGAGGAAGGTATCAGCACGGAAGAAGAACTCATGGAATACCTGAAAGATAAAACCGATCGCTACGGCTACAGCAACCAGGAAGTCCAGGACCTGATAATCGACCGCATCCAGCATAAATACCTTAATGAGTATATAGCCCAGTTAAGCGGGCTCAGTAATGATCCTGCATTGATACAGTGTTTCGAGGATATAGATCTTCAGGAAAACAATATAAGCAACCTGCAGGATATATATGATCACATGATCAGCAAGACAGAATCTTCTGGTTTTGGGATCCCCCAGGTCAACGGGGCCTTCTCTCTCTTGTCTCAACGTGCAGAGGCAGAGGATATAATCGCTGAAATCAGTGCCGGATCCAACCAGTACCTCAGTGAGTTCATCACAGGTCTGAATATGGAAAAAGCCGGAATTAGCAATACCGTCGAGCTGTTCAATTTCCTTTTAGTCTCAGCAGATAAAAACGATTACTCTGAGAATGATGTGCTCCAGATCATGTTTGACTACCTTAACGAAGAAGACCTGAACCAGATGATGGCCATCCTTGAAGAAAATGCTTCCGGTGAACTGCTTGCAATCCTCGGCAAACTGGATCTGCAGGCTGAAAATATCCATGATGTTTCTGATTTGTTTGCATACCTGCTGACACAGGTGCAGGATATGAACATGGAGGAATCACTGGTCTATAATGTTTTCCTTGATCTTGTTGATAATGTGGAAAAAAAGACGGTACTCGAAGAACTGCTTATTACTGAATTGCCTCCTGAACCTGAAACCAGGGGCTTTATATACTGGACTGCAGGTGCTTCAATCCTGCTCATCCTGATGCTGGTGTTGTATTTCAGGAGAAGAAATAAAATATAAGCAACAATTTTCTGAAATTCCGATTTTAGTTATAAATTTGCTATACTACCATAAAAGTATGCTTATGACAGTATACCACTGTAACAACTGTCATGCTGCAGTAATTTTTATCATTGACTTTTATGGTATAAATCCCGAAGAATCGGGCAGGCATTAATACAAACTATTATCACATGAAAAGACTACTGATCCCGATCATATGCTTCTCATTTGCGTTAAACACTTCATATTCCCAGGAGTATCAGGAAATTCTGAGAGATATATTCTATGAAGCCGAGTTCATGCTGGCCAATGAATTCTATATCGATGCTCTCCAGGAATACAAGAAATTGTATGACAGGGGATACGAGCACAGCGCCAATATCAATTACAGGATAGGGATATGTTATTTGAATATTCCCGGACAAAAAGAGGGCGCCGTTCCCTACCTTCAGGAAGCGATTAATGACCTGACCCCCAGATATAATGAAGGGATCTTTACCGAACATCAGGCCCCATACGATGCCTACCTGTACCTGGGGAATGCATACCGGGTCAACAATCAGCTGGAATCTGCCATTTTTGCCTATGGGAAATATAAAGAGCTTCTTAACAAAGATGATTCTGAGATGGCCCTTTACGCCGACCAGCAGATTGAGGCCTGTAACAATGCACGGATTGCTATGGAAACGCCGGTTTATTATATCCGGACCAATATGGGAGAGACTATCAATACCAGTTCATCCGATTATAACCCCGTCATTTCCGACAATGAATCAGTACTTGTATATATGACATCCCTGGCTTTCTACGATGCCATCAAGTTCAGCAAAAAGGTAGACGGGGAATGGACCGAACCCATAAATATTACACCGGAAATACAATCTGACGGTGACCAGTTTGCCAATTTCGTGACCCGTGACGGGACCGAGCTGTACCTCAACAAAGCTGATAATTTTAACTCTGATATTTACCACAGTGTATACATCGATGGCAAGTGGGAGAAATCCAAACCCCTGAACAAGTGGATCAACACCAAATATTATGAGTCACATGCCTGTGTAACGGCTGACAACAGCACATTGTATTTCGCCAGTAACCGGAAAGGCAGCAAAGGCGGAACGGATATTTATGTGTCGAAAAAAGACGCCATAGGCGATTGGGGGGAACCTCTGAATATCGGTGATGCTATCAATACCAAACTGAGTGAAGATCATCCCTTTATAAGTGTCGACGGGAAGACCCTGTTTTTTGCCTCCCAGGGTCATTACAGCCTCGGGGGATATGATGTTTTTTATTCAGAAATGCAGGACGATGGCGGCTGGTCAAAACCCGTCAACCTGGGATACCCTGTAAACACCACGGATGACGACCTGTTTTTTGTCCCTGTAGGCAAAGGAGACATAGGGTACCAGTCTTTATTTGCTGATGACAGTTACGGGTCAAGGGATATATACCAGTACAGGCTGTTCCCGGGGGAGGCAGAATACCTTGCCTACCTTAAATCACTTGAACAGCAGGATGAAAAACCAGGACCGGAGCCCGAGCCTGAGCCGGTCATCGAACCGGATCAGGTCACCGAACCGGATCAGGTCATCGAACCGGATCAGGTCACCGAACCGGAACCTGTGCCGGAACCCGAACCTGAGCCCTCACGCGTATTTGTTATACAGACCATCTTCTTCGATTTCGATAAGTATTCACTGACAGATGAATCCAAACAACGGCTTGACATCCTTTCAGAAGTACTTAAGATTTTCCCGGATGTAGAAATAGTGGCCACCGGAAACACAGATGCTAAAGGTACAGATGCCTATAATGACAAGCTTTCAAAAAACAGGGCTAACTCTGCCATGAAGTACCTGGTTGGAAAAGGTGTTGACGCAGGTCGTATATCCATAGAAGCACTCGGAGAGAAAAATCCCGTTGCGATCAATACCAAAGCTGACGGGACCGATAGTCCAGAAGGGCGAACCTATAACAGGAGGGTGGAATTTGAAATATCCGATCTTCCTGCAGCACAGGTCAGAATAGAGTCGATCTCAGTTCCGGAGCATCTGAAATTGAAGTAAGCCAAATGACTGTGTCTGGCATCAGGCTGAGGGTCTTCACTTCATTCTATTGCAACCATATACATCCAATACCTGTCATAGCTAAGTTCAGATGTTTTATTTTCCTCTGTAAAAGTGTTAAATTTGTTTACTGGTAATTAAATTTTTTAATTTACAGATAACCTGAGCTATAAGCTTTTTAATGTTTCCTTTATTATTTTTAAGGAAAAAGTTCAAGTTCGTCTGAAAATATTTTATCTTACTGAAAAATATAGCAGTATGAGAGTTCTTTTCGTCGTAATTGCTGTACTTATAACAGGCCTGCAGAGCCTTCCTGCACAGGAAGTCACCGATCCTGAGGAGATGTTTGAATTCGGTTTCGATTTTTTTCTTTCCGAGGAGTATGAAGAATCCGTTTACTACTACAAGCTACTTGTTGATACATTCCCTGATAATGCTAATTATAACTGGAAAGTAGGCGAGGCTTACCTGAAGGTACCCGGACAGGAACATAATGCCATCCCCTACCTCGAAAAAGCCGTTCAGCAGACAAGCCTGAAATACAAGCCCAGGGATTTCAATGAAAAAAATGCCCCTCACCATGCCATGTTTTACCTGGGCAATGCCTACAGCATCAATAATGAAATCGACAGGGCCCTGACCACTTACCAGGCCTTTACTGAATCAGAAGATTATGAAGGCAACTACAATCTGACCATGGTGGAAGATGAAGTGGCCAAATGCCAGCGTGCCTACATAATACAGGATGTACCCATTCATTATAAGAAAACCAGGCTTAAAGAGCCGGTAAATACAAGCAGCAATAATTTCAATCCGATCCTTTCAGGTGACGGCAATACACTGGTATTTGTCACTTCCACTGCTTTTTTCGATGCCATTAACCTGAGTAAGAAGGAGAACGGGGTATGGAGTGAACCACGGGTGCTGAATCCGCAGGTACAATCAGACGGACTGCACTACCCTACTTCTTTAAATTATGACGGAACAGAACTATATATGGTAGAAAGGAAGC
>CAZILN010000290.1:0-11188 GCA_964540005.1 uncultured Bacteroidaceae bacterium
ACTGTAGAGGGAGATACTGTACTGGATGCAGCTGCAGAATATTCCACTGGATTCCGGAAGATTGCTAAAACCGGTAATGCCCAGAAAGATACTACCCTGGTTATTGACAGCCTTGCCCGGACAATACATTACTGGAGTGTCCAGGCCATCGATGCCGGTTTTGCCGGTTCTGCCTTTGCCGCTGAACATAGCTTTGGCCCTGCTTTCACCCATCAGACTGATATTCCACTTACAGGAGTAGAATATGGTTCGGTGGCTTGGGGGGATTATGATAATGACGGGGACATGGATATACTTTTGACAGGAGATACTATAGGTATTGGTGGTGGTTGTACTAAAATTTATAGAAATGATGGTAACAATACATTCTCTGAAAGAACTGTGACGGGAATAACCGGTGTATATAACAGTTCAGTAGACTGGGGGGATTATGATAATGACGGTTACCTTGATATACTTCTCAGTGGTTCTAAAGGTACGGGTGAAGTGACAGAAATCTATGAAAATGATGGCGATGGTACTTTCACAAAACTGACGATTCCGGGACTTGCCGGGGTACAGACTTCTTCAACTGTCTGGGGTGATTACGATAATGATGGCGACCTGGATATCCTGCTGAGCGGATCTTCCGGAGATACCAAGATCACCAAAATATACAAAAATGAAGGATCCGGCACATTTACTGATCAGGTATCTATTATTCTACCAGGAGCCTGGTTCGGAAGTGCCGACTGGGGGGATTATGACAATGATGGGGACCTTGATATACTGTTAACCGGGAATCCCGGTGTCGGCGACCTAATATGTGATATATTCAGTAATGACGGAGATGGCAATTTTTCCGAAGTGACAGGGATAGCCATTCCAGGCGTAAGCAGCAGTTCTACTGCATGGGGCGATTATGATAATGACGGGGACCTTGATTTTCTTGTATCAGGTAGCGAGGGCGGAGCAAGAACTGAATTATACATAAATGACGGTAATGATGATTTCACTGAATCAGGTATCGCTTTTGAGGGCGTATATTTTAGTTCAGTAGCCTTTGGAGATTATAATAATGATGGATACCTCGATATTATCGTGGCAGGTACAACTAATGGATCAGACCAGTTTACAAAAATCTATAAAAATGATGGAGGCGTTAATTTTATTGAACTGTCAGACTCCTTGCCGGCTGTTTCGGAATGTGCATTGGCATGGGGGGATTATGATAATGACGGGGACCTGGACCTTTTATTGACCGGGGATACCGGCAGCGGGTTCATCTCAAGGATCTACAGGAATAACAACAGTACTACCAACACACCACCCAATCCGCCATCAGGCTTGTATGCAAGAGTAATGGATGATTCGGTGACCCTGTCCTGGGACAGGGCAACCGATCCTGAAACACCCCAACTCGGACTTTCCTATAACGGATACCTGGTTTCCGAAGCAGGTGATACTATCTGGCACAGCATGTCAGATGTCACAACCGGATTCAGAAAGTTGCCTGACCTTGGAAACGCACAGCAAGATACAGCCTGGACAATTAAAGGATTAGCTCCAGGAACTTATTACTGGAGCGTACAATCTATTGATAATGCTTTTGCAGGATCGGCCTTCGCAGCCCAGGATACCTTTAATTTTGATTTTACGGAACAAGCAGGTATATCATTATTTAAAGTTAAATTTGGAACATCTGCCTGGGGTGATTATGACAATGATGGCTTTCTGGATATTCTGTTGACCGGTTGTACTGAAACAGATACTATCTCTAAGGTGTATAAAAATGATGGAAGCAATAATTTTACTGAACAAACCGGAATCACATTAACCGGAGTAGCAACAAGTTCAGCAGCCTGGGGAGATTATGATAATGATGGAGATCTGGATATTTTATTATGCGGTCATAACGGTAGCGACAAGATTACCAAGATTTATAGAAACAATGGTGACAATACATTCACTGAGCTAACGGGGATTTCTCTGACCGGTGTTAACTGGAGCTCATCTTCCTGGGTGGACTATGACAATGACGGGGACCTGGATATTTTTGTAGCAGGTTTGGGATCATTAGATTCAAAGATTTATGCCAACGAAGGAGATGATATTTTTACTAAACAACTTGACATTGATCTGCCGGGAGTTGCCTATGGTTCAGTTATCTGGGGTGATTATGATAATGATAGCGATCAGGATCTTCTTATAACAGGACAAACACCTGGTAATGATACCATTTCAAAAATATATAGAAACGATGGGAACAATATCTTTTCTGAGCAAACGGGAATTTCTATAACAGGAGTTAGATGGAGTTCAGCAGCATGGGGTGATTATAACAATAACGGGAATATGGATATTCTCATTACAGGAGCAGATAGTGTCAATAAACCCATTGCTAAAATCTATAATAATAATGGAAATAATTCATTCTCAGAGCAAACAGGAATTAATTTAGAAGAAATACGTATTGGTTCTGTCGCATGGGGTGATTATGATAATGATGGGAACCTGGATATACTGATAACAGGTAGTAATATACTTAATAAACGCATCTCAAAACTATACAGAAACAATGGAGACAATTCTTTCAGCGAACAAACACATATATCTTTAAGTGGAGTTTCCGTGAGTTCATCCGCATTTGGGGATTATGACAATGATGGAGACCTGGACATCCTCTTATCCGGCCTAACTAAGGGTGGAGATCTAATTTCAAAAATCTACAAAAACAACACACTTACCGCTAACTCAGCGCCACAACCTCCTTCTGGATTGACTGCCAGGGTCATGGAGGATTCCGTTACCCTGTCCTGGAGCAAGGCTACTGATACTGAAACCCCCCAAGACGGGCTCAGCTATAATGTGTACATCCTGACGGAATCGGGTGATACTGCATGGAGCAGTATGGCAGATATTGCAAATGGTTACCGGAAGATTCCAGCCCTTGGGAATGCTATGCAAAATACCAGCTGGACCATAAAAGGTTTGACTCCCGGCACATATTACTGGAGCGTTCAGACAATAGATCATGCATTTGCAGGATCAGCCTTCGCTGAAAGAGACACCTTTAATTTTGATTTTACTGAACAGGCAGGGATCCCGCTGACTGGAGTGCGTAATAGTTCTGTTGAATGGGGGGATTATGATAATGACGGGGACCTGGATCTCTTATTGGCCGGATATTATAATGATGGAGCAGCTGTCTACGTTGCAGAAATCTATAAGAATGATGGTGGCAATGCCTTTTCAAAACTAACCGGCCTTTCATTACACCCTGTAAATGACGCTTCGATGGCCTGGGGGGATTATGATAACGACGGGGACCTGGATATCCTTTTATCCGGTCAGGATAGTGACTTGAATTCGAGGGCAATGATATATAAAAACACCGGAAGCAATACATTTGTTGAGCAAGGAGGAATTACTTTAGACGGGGTCTATGGCAGTGAAGTTGACTGGGGGGATTATGATAATGACGGGGACCTGGATATCCTCCTGTCAGGAGTTCATGCCACAGGTGACCGCATAACAAAGGTGTTCCGGAACACTGGCAGTGACTCTTTCGAAGAGCAGGCATTCACTTTTACGGGTGGAGAAATCGGTACGGCTGAATGGGTTGATAGTGATAATGACGGGGACCTGGATATACTTATTACTGGGAACTCTGACAGTGGTAACTTTACAGAATTATATTTGAACAACGGGGACAATTCTTTCTCACTGGTAGCTGGGACAGCTATGGACGCTGTGCGCTGGAGTGCAGCGGATTTCGGGGATTATGATAATGACGGGGATCTGGATCTGGTGATTTCCGGGGATATTCCTGTTGACCCCAACGATATAACAAAAATCTACAGTAACCTGGGGAACAATGTATTCACCGCAGAAACTGGCATTTCTTTAACCGGTGTCCAGCGTGGTACCTTAGACTGGGGAGATTATGACAATGACGGGGACCTGGATCTCATTCAGACCGGCCAGGATGTATCTGGAGGCGTTTACATAACAAAACTCTACAGAAATAATGGTAATAACTTCTCGGAGCAATATGGAATGTCCTTTGACGGGGTATACGAAGGTGATGTAGCCTGGGGGGATTACGATAATGACGGGGACCTGGATATAGTTCTGAGCGGTTATACCGGGACAGAATACGTTTCAAAAATATATAAGAACAACACAGGCACACCTAACACGCCTCCCCTGGCACCAGCAGGTTTATTTGCTCGGGTCATGGATGATTCGGTTACCCTGTCCTGGTTTAAGGCGACAGATGGGGAGACACCCCAGGACGGGCTCAGCTATAATGTATACATCCTGACGGAATCAGGGGATACTGCCTGGAGCAGTATGGCAGATCTAACTAATGGATACAGGAAGATACCTGCCCTGGGAAATGCACAGCAGGATACGGCATGGACCATTAAAGGCCTGGCTCCGGGAACTTATTACTGGAGCGTCCAGTCCATAGACCATGCTTTTGCCGGATCAGAATTTGCCCCGCAGGATACCTTTAATTTTGAGTTCACGGAACAAACAGGGATTAATTTACCCGGTGTTACTAATAATTCAGTTGCTTGGGGGGATTATGATAATGATGGCGACCTGGATATTCTTTTAACAGGACTGAGAGACTATATCAACGATAACCCTATTTCAAGTATCTATCAAAACAACGGGAACAATACATTCACCGAACAAACAGGGATTTCATTAATCGGTGTTGGTTTAGGTTCAGTGGAGTGGGGAGATTATGACAATGATGGCGACCTGGA
Source organism: uncultured Bacteroidaceae bacterium (assembly GCA_964540005.1). Classification (GTDB taxonomy): domain Bacteria; phylum Bacteroidota; class Bacteroidia; order Bacteroidales; family SM23-62; genus CAZILN01. Next base: position 4,761 of record CAZILN010000290.1, read on the forward strand.
TATTCTTTTAACAGGATGGGACGGTACCGAAGGTGTTTCAAGGGTTTATAGGAACAACGGGGGCAACACATTCGAAGAACAAACAGGTATCAATTTACAGGGTGTATTTTACAGTTCGGTTGAATGGGGCGATTATGATAACGACGGGGACCTCGATATACTCTTAACAGGAAGCGATTACGATGGTACCTGGTACTATTTTACCAAGATCTACCGGAACAACGGGGACAACAGTTTCACGGAACAAACCGGGATTGGTTTACAGGAAGCAGCTACCGGCTCAGCTGAATGGGGCGATTATGATAACGACGGGGACCTCGATATACTGTTAACAGGATATTATAATGATGGTGAGGGACACTATGTTTCAAAAATTTACAGGTACGATGGCGGCAATACATACACTGAACAAACAGAAATCACATTGGAAGAAGTTAGATATAGCTCAGTCTCATGGGGGGACTATGATAATGACGGGTACCTGGATATACTTTTAACCGGAAGCACTAATGGTGCTGACACTGTTTCATGGATCTATAGAAATGCTGGTGGCAGTACGTTCTCGCAACAAACCACAATATCCTTAACGGGGGTTGCTCGAAGTTCCGTAGACTGGGGGGATTATGATAATGACGGGTACCTGGATATTCTTTTAACAGGATGGACCGGAACCGGGCGTGTTTCAAAGATCTATAGGAACAATGGGAATACCTTTACCGAACAAACCGGAATTTCTTTACCAGCGGTTGACCGGAGTAATGTTGCCTGGGGCGATTACGATAATGATGGTGACCTTGATATCCTGCTGACCGGTATGACAGGCAGTGAAGATGTAACAGATGAATATATTTCCAGAATATTTAAGAATAACTCCGGCACATCCAATACCGCACCTGATATGCCATCCGGGCTTTCCAGCGTGATTGATGGATTCTCAGTAACCCTGAGCTGGGATAAGGCCACCGATACCCAGACGCCACTAGACGGGTTGAGCTATAATGCCTATATCCTGACAGAAACAGGGGATACTGCCTGGAGCAGCATGTCGGATATAGCCACCGGGTACAGGAAGATCACGGCCATTGGTAATGCCCAGCAGAATACCAGCTGGACCATAGACAGCCTTAAGCTGGGAGTTTATTACTGGAGCGTCCAGGCCATAGACCATGCCTTTGCAGGGTCAGCATTTGCTTCCGAAGAGACGTTCGAGATAGTGACCCCTACAACTGCGCCGACAGCATCTGATGAGTTTGCCTGCTTTGGAGGTATAATCCCGGACCTGTCTGCTACAGGCACAGACATTAAATGGTACAGCGACGCAGCCTTACTGACACTTGAACACAGCGGGAACCCCTTCCCCACCGGGCATACTGATCCGGGTGTCTATACCTATTACGCCACCCAGACGGTCAACGGGTATGAAGGCCCCGCAACAGAGGTAACCCTCACAATTTACGATTTGCCTTCCGCTTCAATAACAGACAGTACTACCATATTGTGCTTTGATGATGAAACAGGATCCGCCACGGTAACTCCTTCCGGCGGAACCGCTCCCTACACCTATTTATGGGATGACATTGTTCCGACAACCGATTCAACGGTGTATGGACTGGCCGGGCAACAGTATTACCATGTTACGGTTACAGATGCCAATCTGTGTTCTGTAACCGACAGCGTATATCTCTCACAACCGGATCTTTTAACAGCTGATTTCACCGACAGCATTCTTATCAGCTGCAATGGTTTCAGTGATGGAAGCCTGACGGTAACCCCCTCTGGAGGAACAGCACCATACACATATCTCTGGAATGACGGTCCTGGCACCATGGATTCCATTGTAACCGGACTTCAGGCAAACCAGTACTATGTTGTTGAGATTACCGATGCAAACCTTTGCATGGTAACGGACAGCACTATGGTATCAGAACCCGGTCTCTTAGCTGTGGCTTCCATTACCGGTTCGGATATTTCCTGCTTCGGATTACAGGACGGAACCGCTACGGTTACCGAAACGGGAGGCACCGCTCCATTCACCTACCAGTGGGATGATGATGCAATGACCACCGGCGCGACTGTCAGCGGACTATCCCCGGATCAGTATTATCATGTAACAATCACAGATGCCAATCTGTGTATTATAGCAGACAGTATAATGGTTTCAGAACCGGCAGTACTGCTTGCCAGTATTTCAGACACATCCGATATCAGCTGCTTTGGATCCTCTGACGGTTCAGCAACTGTAACACCATCAGGCGGAACCGCTCCTTATACCTATCTCTGGGATGATGGCCTGAATCCAACCGATTCAACTGTTAACGGGCTGATGGCCGGACTTTACTATCATGTTACAGTTTCAGATGTAAACCTCTGCACTGTGATGGACAGTATTTTGCTCAGCGAACCAGGACAGATAAGCATAAGTGTTTATGATAGCGGCAACATTTCTTGTTTCGGTTTCTCAGATGGATGGGCAACTGTGATGGCCTCAGGCGGGACAGAACCATATGCATATTTATGGGATGATGTCGGTAATACTGCTGATCAGTCAGTTACAGACCTGTCTGCTGACATCCACTACCATGTAACGGTTACAGATGGCAATGGCTGTACAATGCTTGATAGTGTGATGCTTTCACAGCCTGACCTGCTATCAGTTGAAATTACAGACAGCGTGAAGGTAAATTGTTTCGGATCCCCAGACGGTGGAGCAACAGCGACCCCGTCAGGCGGTACTGCACCTTACACCTATCTATGGGATAATGATGCCGGTGCGACAGAAAATATGGCTACAGGCCTGTATGCCAATCAGTATTATCATGTAACACTCACGGATGGCAATTTATGTACCGCTACTGACAGTATTCTTCTTTCAGAACCACCATTGCTGACTGCAGTCATTACTGATACGACCCATATTACCCAGGCCGGACTCTCGAATGGTACGGCAACGGTAACGGCATCAGGAGGGACAGGAGCTTACAGCTATGTGTGGGATGATGCTTCACTGACTGCCGGTGCTTCGGTAACCGGACTTTCGGCCGATACATGGTATCATATTGTGGTAAGTGATGCAAATCTCTGTACTGCCGCTGACAGCGTTATCCTGCCTGTCGCAGGTACTTTCAATGCATATATCCTGGAAAAAACAGATCCGACATGTTTCGGATACAGTGACGGAACTGCATCCGTATCAGTTTCTGGTGGGAAAGCGCCGGTTACAATCCAGTGGAATGATGATGCAGGCACGACTATTGCTCAGGTAAGCGGACTCAAAGCAAATGTATGGTATCATGTGACTGTCACCGATGCAGACCTTAATACAGCAAAAGACAGCATCATGCTCGTTGATCCGGAACCATTGACTGTGAACCTTGGTGAAGATCAGGGCATCTGCACGGGAGATGCTGCTGTCCTGCATGCAGGAACCGGCTATGAGTCCTATTTATGGTCTGTAACCGATTCCGTTTCAGAACAACTGACCGTCACTATTGCTGGTAATTATTCTGTCACAGTTACTGATGCCCTGGGCTGCTTGGCACAGGATACGGTGAAGGTCACGGTATATTCCCGTCCTGGTGCAACAGTGGCTGCCGATCAAACGATTTGCGAAGGAGATTCAGTAAATATCGGACCCGGGGATACAGGAAACAGTTTTGAATGGACCTCATTGCCCTCCGGTTTTACCTCCAACCAGAATAATCCAAAAGTAGCTCCTTCCGTCACAACCACATATATCTTAACGGAAACAGTAATATTAACAGGGTGTTCGGCAACTGACAGTGTAAGCATAACAGTTACTCCCGCTCCAGCTATTAACATCCTTGATAATAAGGTTATATGTGTGGAGGGAATAGGGCCCTTCCAACTGGGTTCGGCCGCCATCGCCGATCATTCCTACTCCTGGACCTCAAACCCAGCCGGATTTAATTCATTCGAGTCCAATCCGACAGCTACTCCTGCGATGACGACCACATATATCCTGGACCAGACTGAAAATGCTACAGGATGTGCTGCCAGGGATTCGGTAACAATCACCGTTAATCCTGTACCTCTTGCACAGGTGGCTGATGACCAGGCATTCTGTGAATCTGCTGTTACTGAGATCAGTATCGGGGCGGATCCGGTTACGGGTAATACCTATAGCTGGATATCCATCCCGGCAGGATTCTCCTCAAGCGATTCCGATCCTGCAGTGACTCCGGATGAGACGACCAGTTATATACTGACAGAAACTGTTGGCGGAACGATCTGTCAGACAACAGATACGGTAACAATTACAATAAATGAAGACCCGGTAGTCTCTGTGATTGATGACCTTTCTGCCTGCTCCAACGAGATAGGACCAACCCGGATAGGATCGGACGAAATCAGTGGCAATAGCTATTCATGGACATCAGTACCCGGAGTTTTCACCTCCAGTGAAGCGAATCCAAGTGTAGAACCTGATGAGACCACGGTATACATCCTGGTACAGACTGTTGATGCAACCGGATGCAGTCTCAGTGATTCAGTTACCATCGAAATTAGTGCGGCACCTGAACTAAGCCTTGCAGATGATCAGTCATTCTGTGAATCTGCTATCGGATCGGTTGTTCTTGGACTGAATTCAGTATCCGGTGTTACCTACAGCTGGACCTCCAAGCCTGCTGGGTTTGTATCGGATCTGGCAATGCCGGAAGTTACTCCTGTTGAGACAAGCACGTATATTCTGTTGGCCGGCAATTCCTCAGGAGACTGCACGGCTGAAGACAGTGTGGTAATTACAATTCATCCAGATCCCGATGTTGGCTTTGATATTGAGAATAATCCTATATACCGGGGAGATAATACATCCCTGACCGGCAACGGGGCCGAGAGCTATACATGGTCACCTGATGCCGATCTGAGTGCCTCAAGCGGCTCACCGGTCACGGCTTCACCAATGGTAACGACAGTTTATACTGTAACCGGAACAGATCAGAACGGATGTGAGAACACATATACTGACAGCCTGATTGTCAATTGCCCGGAATGTGGTGACCTGACATACCTTAGCAGTTCAGGAAGCTTCTCTCACGGATGCACACAGAACAACTATAACAATAATGCCAGCTGTTCATGGACAATCTATCCAACAGGCGTGGATAACCTCTGGCTGAGTTTTGATAAGGCAAGCTTCGATATCGGCAAGGGAGACCTGATCAAAGTATTTGACGGGGCCGATGCCAGTGGTACCCTGCTGGCCGCCTTTAATAACGACTCTGTATGGCCCGGGGTGATAAAAGGAGGAAGCGCACTGTACATCCAGCTTATCAGTGATGACAGCATAACCGGGGGCGGTTTCCAGGCTGTATGGGATGATGAGCCAATAGTTGGACAGGCTGGTTTGCTTGAGGAAAGGCTGAAGGTATACCCCAACCCGACCAGCGGTCAACTGACTGTTGAATGGACGGGTCCGGCCGGTGAGGAAATTCGTATGAATCTGTACAACTCACTTGGTAAGCTGATAATGAATCGCAGGTTTGATAATGATGCCGGGGTTGTTACGACCGACCTCGATCTGCAAGCGTTTAAAAACGGAGTATTTTACCTGCAACTGGTGACCGCTGAAAAGGTATACACCAGGAAGGTAATTAAGGAATAGGATCTGGATAATAATTTTAATGATATAATCAATATTAATAGCCCAAAGATGAACTCAGATTATTCTTATCTCAGCGTGACAGACAACCACCTTTTGCACCCATTCAATCACCTTCCTAAATCCTTACTGATCTTTTTGCTGCTATTCCCTTTTATTCCGGCCGAAATATCTGCACAGGGATTTACTGAACAGACAGAAATATCCCTTACAGGTATCTTCAAATCTTCGGTTAACTGGGGAGATTATGATAATGACGGGGATCTCGACATCCTGATCAGCGGAGATACAGAAGAGGAAAGGGTTACAAAGATTTACAGGAATAATGGCGGGAACTCGTTTACTGAGCAAACTGAAATTTCCCTGTTGGGTGTCAGGTACAGTTCGGCTGAATGGGGGGATTATGATAATGACGGATTTCTCGATATACTATTGGCAGGATATTCCGGGAGCGACTGGACGGCTGATATTTATAGAAACAACGGAAATAACAGCTTTACAGTCCGGTCAGACTTTTTAATTACCGGTGTCGCAAACCGGGAAGGTTCCTCCTGGGGCGACTATAATAATGATGGGTACCTGGACATACTTTTAACCTGTTATAACTGATTTGATTTGATTACCAAGATCTATAAAAACAACGGTGATGGATCGGGTTTCACTGAGCAAACTGATATCTCTCTTACAGGTGTGTCAGCAAGTTCAGTGGCATGGGGGGATTATGATAATGACGGGGACCTGGACATCCTGTTAACCGGGTATGCCGGGGGTGGGGGTGATGACATTTCAAAGATCTATAAAAATGATG
>CAZILN010000291.1:0-3862 GCA_964540005.1 uncultured Bacteroidaceae bacterium
CCAGCTGCTGACTTATGAATATCGTACAAACTTCATAGATTCAAATGGAGATCTGGATATCATTACTGTACTGGACAAATTTCAGGAATTGATGAAAGCTGAATACAGGGACAAACTGCTGACATACATGGAAACAGAAAAACCATACCTGGATCCGTTACTCAGCCTGCAGGACTTTGCCCGGAGATTATCCATCCCTCCTCATTATTTATCACAGGTGCTGAATATAGCTATGAAACAAAACTTTTTTGATTTCATTAATTCATACCGTATTGAGGAGAGTAAAAAGATTTTCACAGAAGACATCTCCAATAAAAAAACTATCCTGGAGATCCTTTATGAAGCCGGATTCAATTCAAAATCAGTATTCAATACCACCTTTAAAAAGTATACCGGCCTCACCCCTACCCAGTTCAGGAGGATTCAAAATTCCTGAAAGCAATTCTTCCCTGAAAAAATTCCCGAAATAATTCCTGAAAAAGCGTTTGACCTTATTAGACAGGTCGATTAAGTTAATCGATTATGCTAAAATTGACAGCTTTATAGCATTCAGGATAAAGATATGTACCCTTATCCCGGCATTTTAAGAGTAATCGGTGTCTCATTTAAAAGTATTAAAAATGAACGAAATTAAAAGCAGTGTATGCACAGCTATCCTTATGATTTTGACCAGTTTTTCGGCCTATTCCCAGGCGGCCCAGTGGCGTGGCATGAACAGGGACGGGCACTTCAATGAAACAGGCTTGCTGACAAGCTGGCCCGGGGAAGGTCCGGAACTGCTGTTCAGCGTAAAAGGTATGGGGAAAGGATATTCCATGCCCGTTGTGAGCAATATGACCATATACGTATCCGGGAACAAGGATTCAATGGATTATTTATCGGCTGTGGATATGGAGGGTACTATTAAATGGCGTGTTCCTTTCGGGCATGCCTGGTACCAATCCTACGGTGAAACACGTTCCACACCTGCAATCATCGATGACAGGGCTTATATCATAAGCGGATCCGGTGATGTGGCCTGTTTAAATGCCGAAACAGGTGATATACTGTGGTCTGTTGACGGATTCGAAAAGTTCGAAGGCTTATGCAGTGAATGGGGAGTCGCTGAATCTCCACTGGTTATCGATGATAAAGTGATCTATACCCCGGGAGGATTTAAAACTACAATGGTTGCCCTCGATAAAAAAAGCGGGCAGACTGTCTGGATGACCGAAAGCCTGAATGATTCGACTGCTTATGTTTCACCAATACTGGCAGAATACGAAGGCAGGAAAATGATCATCGGTGTGTTATCGAATTTCATTTACGGGGTGGATGCCAGCGATGGCACCATATTATGGAAATATAAATACTATGACCTTGAAACCCCGCAGTGGCATCCAGTTGCACCGGTCATTAACTGTATCTCGCCTCTTTATCACGGGAACCGGATTTATGTTACCAGCGGGTATGACCACGTTGGAGTGATGCTTGAACTTAACGCAGATGGTACGCATGTTGATTTTGTATGGAGTGATAGAACCCTGGATTGTCACCATGGCGGGGTTGTCCTGGTCGACGGGTATATATATGGCGCAAACTGGATCAATAACAGCAGGGGCAACTGGTGCTGCATCAACTGGGAGACCGGTAAAACAATGTATGCCACGGAATGGGAAACAAAAGGATCAACGATCACGGCAGATAATCATTTATACTGTTACGATGAACGAAGGGGTAATGTCGCCCTGGTTAAAATAGATCCGGATGGTTTTAACATTGTCAGTTCATTCAGGATACAGATGGGCAGCGGACCTCACTGGGCACACCCGTCAATCTGTGACGGCAGGTTATTTATCAGACACGGGGATGTATTAATGGTTTATGATATCAGGGAAAGCCTATGATCCTGACAAGTAATCCTCCAGGTAACCGAAAAACGGGGTCAGGTTCCCTTTCTCCGTGATAGTGGCCCGTGCAATAATACCCGCACGGTCGTCGCCGGCAAGAGCCGGTATTAGATTGTTGATCAGCATATCTCCGAAATCTTCTGAGGCATCCCGTGGCAGTTCACCGGGCAGGTTATCCACGGCCATAACGGTTATGCTTCTCAGGTTAAAGGGAGGTGTTTCAGTTTCCGTCATGGGATCATAGCCGTAAAAAGGATCTGCAATGGTACTGGCCCGGATAGTGGAAGGTACCGGCCCGTTCAGGTCACAGCTTACATCGGCTATTACCCGGATCTTAAAATCAGGTTCCCTCATATCTGTCAGTGTCATAAACACCGGGGATGCCGGATCCCAGAAATGGCATGCAATAAACAGGTCGGTCACCTTTGTATATGGTTTAAAAGTTGACTCATACATTTCAGGATGGGAGAAAAAATGCTGCAGATCAAAATCTGATCGATCAGTCCGGCGGACATAGTGCCAGGGATCAATCCTGCAAACCACGGCTTCAGTATAATTCCTGTTGAGGAACTCATCAGGACTGACCTCCCTGATTCCTGCTTCACGGAGGGTCTCAAGGGCCCCTCCGGCCACACGGCCCCCACCAGTAACCAGTATCTTTATTGGCTGAAGAGATACTTTCTTCAGTTCCCGTATCATCTCGATGCGGTCATGACACAGATGGGCAGGCTGCAGCAAGAATATATGATATCTTTCACCGTATGCCCTGAGTCCGTTGTAGGCCCCCACTATTCCTGCCCAGCGGCCAAAGGCAACCACCCTCATGCCATCCGGACCGGTCAGGTATTCATAATCAAGCAGGGTAATACCCTTTGCGGCTATGGCTTGCAGGAGTTTCCTGTTATAGGATTGCTTCTTAGCTGTATGTGAGAAAAACAGGTAGGATTTACCCGGGATCAGGGCATCAATATCCACTTCCTTCACCCCTATCAGAAGATCACATGCAGACAGGTCCTCCGACAAAACCGCATGATGATCCAGGTATTCCTGGTCAGTATAACACCGGATCTCGCTGGGCTGCACAATAATCTCAAGATCAGGATATAAACGGTTCAATTCTGCAAGCTGTCCTGGTGTAAAAGGAACACGCCTGTCGGGAGGATCCCTGGTTTCGCGTAAAATGCCAATTCTCACAATCCTTAACTTAAAATATTCTCAAACTCTTTGGTAATTTAACAAAACTGGTATAAAAATTGTACATTTGTGATCGCAAAATTATGGGGCTGACCGGTTTTGACAGCAGGTAAAACGGGTATGTAAGCATGCCGAGCTGTGGGACGTAGCTCGTAAATCAAGGTCTCGAACTATATTTGGCAATAATAATTTTGCTCTCGCTGCTTAATCTGTCAGACAGATAAAGCTTTTCGCCGGCCCTAGGTTGGTTGGCGGCGGGATATCCCGCAACACTTTCTTCCGGGTTGGGTGTTGTATATGGGGTACAGGTTAAACCAGGATAGTCTGAAAAGCTGTTTCGGCAAGAAGGCGAACTCTCAAATGGAACTAAGGAATACGTGGCCCGCCAGCTGGCAGCGTATTTCCGACAACTGACAGCCGGATAAGCATGTAGAAACCATATTGGTTTCCTGTTTGGACGAGGGTTCGACTCCCTCCAGCTCCACTGGTTTTGAAGCAAAAAGACGCAACGCCCTGTAAATGAACTCATTTTCAGGGCGTTATTTTTTCCCTCCGAAGCAAAAATCCACCTTTTAGAGCATAATTGCGGTGGCTTATTCGATGCGTTTTTAGGAATTTCAAATTCCGCATCGATTTAGATCGCAATTCACTGGTTTGCAGCATTTTGCACTATCTAAATATTGCTAATTATGGTGCCTATATGGTACCTTTGTATAACTAAAATAGGTGAAAAATGGAAAGATCAACATTCAAAGTATTGTTCTTTTTAAAAAGAACAA
>CAZILN010000292.1:0-2402 GCA_964540005.1 uncultured Bacteroidaceae bacterium
AGAAAAACCCGACCACCGGATAAGCCTGTACTGGAACCCGGATGTTATTACAGAGGATGGAAAGGCATTCCTGTCATTTTATACCTCAGACGACAGATCACGCTATAAGATCTTTGTGGAAGGAATTACCAGTAAAGGAGACATCTGCCTTGGGACTTCAGAACTTGTAGTAAAGTAAAACCTGATCTTATACAGGTCATGTAAGTATGGACAGGCTGCTAAGACTTATCCTTCCGGATCGTACACAGGGTTCAGTTAGGTATTCCGCCCAATGAGAGGTAATTTATTAATTCCGGGTGATCTGGTTGTCAGAAAGTTACGGCGATTCATATTGATCTTGTTCAGTTAGATATTGGGTATAGTAAATATATAAATTGAAATTGAAATGCATTTAATAAGGGTGTGTGGATAGAATATTATTACCGGGATGTTCGCTTGTGGCCAAAAATGTTTATATTTTTAAATCTCCTAATCAGGTTTATTATCATCGTGTACCAATAAACTATTTCAGAAGAATAATATGAATACTACCAGGAAAAAAATATTACTCAGGTTGCTTACAATTGCTGCCTTGGTCCTCAGCTGCATTACCTTTACACCGCTGGTAATCCCTTACGGGAAACATGAACCTTCTTTGTTCTTTTTCCCTTATACTATATGGACCGGACTGATCGTTGCATTGCTGCTGGTACTGGTAACCTACCTGGCCACCCGGGTCCATCCAGGTAATGAGGAGGACGAATAATGATAGCCTGGATCATTATTCTTGGAAGCCTTTTCATACTTGCCCTACTTGTAGCTTCCATTAAATCCTTTAAGAAAAAAAGGACCCTTGATGAATATATGCTGGCAGGATTCAACATTGGTCCGCTCATAGGTGTGCTGACCTTTGCAGCAGCCCTGTTCAGCGCATTTATTTTTATGGGCATGCCTGATATGTTCCGTACTCAGGGAGTCGGAGCATGGATCTTCCTGGCAGTGTCCGACGGCGCCATGGTCTTTCTGATAATATGGTTTGGTTACCACATAAGAAAAAAGGTAAAATCAGAAGGGTTTCAGGGAGTATCCGGGTTCCTGTCCGGGATCTATGGAAGCAAGCTGCCGGGATACCTGTTCTTTATCTCTGCCTTCCTGTTCCTGGTGCCTTATGCAGCCATTCAGATAAGGGGTATTTCCATCTTCTTCAGCGCTACCTTTGAAGGAGTGCTTCCAGAGTGGTCATGGGCAGTTATAATTGTCGGCATCATGCTTATCTATGCCGAGATCGGCGGATTTAAAGCCATTGTATACAGCGACGCGATCCAGGGTACCATCCTGCTGGTGGTCATATGGCTGATCGGCTTAAGCTGCATTAAATTTTTCGGCAGTGTTGAATCCATGTTCTCGGAGGTGGAACGAATCAAACCGGCACTATTGTCCGTACCCGGACCGGCGGGTCTCTTCACGGTGCAGTTCCTTATCGCTTCTTTTCTTGCTATTATACTCATCCCTGTTACCCAGCCCCAGCTGACTACCCGGGTAGTGGTCATGCGGAATTACAGGTCGCTTGGACGCATGGCAGTATCACTGGGGATATTTGCCATAGTTATTATAATGTCCACGGCATTCATAGGAATGTACGGTGCGGTGAGATATACCGATGCCAGTACGGCGGACTTCCTTTCCAATGCCCTGCTTTTCGACCAGAGAGAGATCATTGGTGCCCTTGCTATGGTCGGATTATTCGCTGCCTGCCTGTCAACCACCAATGCCCAGATCTTTGCCCTGGGGAATGAGTTGCGCTCTATGATGAAAGGCAGTGACCTTAAGGTACTCAGGAATACCAGGATAGGCTTATTTATCTTTGCAGTGATCGCCCTTGTTTTTTCAACCCTGATGTCGGATGAACTGGCATTGCTGGCCCGGACAAGCTTTACCGGGACATCCATGATGGCTCCGGTTGTACTGATGGGTGTATTATCGAAGAAGAAACCGCCCCTGGCTATATTATTTTTCTCAGGCACAGGCCTGATCATCCTTCTCTTATCGCTATTCCATATTGTTCCCCAGGAGATAGGGCGGTTCAGGATTGATTTCCTGCTGTACATATATCTTGCTGCAGGGACAGCCGGAGTACTGGCATGGAGGCGGCTGGTTTTAGGGAAATAAAGGTACTGTTCACAGGTAATATAGATATGTTGCATAGAAATATAGACAGGATGTACAAAAAAAACCGGGATCATGATAATTGATACACAACTCAGTCCTGACAGCCTCAAACAGAAAATTACTGGTTTCTGGGAGCTTTCTGCGGCTAAATTAGCGGATATCAGGGATAACTATGATGATTCTCAAGGCTCACCGGTGTTTACTGTTAAAGGGAGGTACAACTCAAAGGGATGGACAGAATGGACCCGGGGATT
>CAZILN010000293.1:0-9545 GCA_964540005.1 uncultured Bacteroidaceae bacterium
TACGGTTTCCAGTAATTCCTTGTATCGCAAATACAGCTCTCCGGGGAAACGGAGCCTGGCACTTACCAATTTAATTCCACTGCTGGTGTATGCCTCGCAATCCTGCTCAAGTACCAGGTGCAGGATGACATTATTATAGGCCTGGTCAACCTGGTGCCCGTGCTTGTTCCAGTCTGAAGCCTTAAGGTGTATCTCAATATTACCTGCCCAGACCAAATCAGCTATTTTAATCTTTGCATTGAAAAAATCCGGACCTGAATCCGGATTGAGCAAGCCGGTATCCAGCACCTCTATAACTGTCCCGTCAGCAAGCGCCAGTGGCAGGCTGAACAGTCTGTTTTTCCAGATATAATGAAGGAATTCCTCGTTAACGGTCATGGTTCCGGTTATTAAGTACAGTATTGTATCCCCGTACTTAATGACCGACAGGAGGATATATCATATACCCAAAGGGCAGAAATCAGATCAGCTTCCTGTTCCTTAGATGATCCTCCATTTGCTGCCTGAGTTTTTCGGCAGCCGATCGGGCTGCTGTATCGAACTGCTCAGATTGTTCCGCATAAATAACCGAACGGCTGGCATTGATTATAAGTCCAACTACCCCGTTCAGGCCGTATTCCATTGCCTCATCCAGTTTCCCTCCCTGTGCCCCGATACCCGGTATCAGCAGGAAATGATCCGGTACTATTGCCCTGACTTTCTTCAGCCATTCTGTCCTGGTAGCCCCGACCACATACATTATGTTGTCTTTACTGCCCCAGCCGGAAGAGGTTTGCAGCACCCTTTCAAACAGCAACTGACCCTTGTCCCGCAAGGGAAGTAGTTGAAAATCAGCGCTCCCTGCATTAGTTGTAAGACCAAGCAGGATTACCCATTTCCCGCCGGTGATAAAGGGTTCAATGGAATCCCTTCCCATATAGGGACAAACAGTGAGGGCATCACATGAAAGTCTGTTATACACAGCATCAGCATACATGGCAGAGGTATTGCCTATATCTCCTCTTTTTGCGTCAGCAATCAGGAAAATATCCGGATGGTTCTGTCTGATGTAATGACAGGTCATTTCCAGCTCTGCCCATCCTTTTGAACCATGTTTCTCATAAAAGGCCACGTTGGGCTTGTAGGCAATGACCAGGTCGTGGGTGGCATCTATGATCCTCTTGTTAAATTCAAACTGGGGATGATCCGATTCCTTTAAAAATGAGGGTATTTTATCCGTATCGGTATCAAGGCCTACGCAGAGGCAACTTTTCTTTTGCAGGATCTGCTTATAAAGCTCCTGGGCTTTCATTCGTTTAAAATTTTATGATAGCTTGTTTTCTTTCAATCTTTCAGCATTTTCTGCCATCTGAAGTTTTTCGATCATCTCCAGGAGGTCTCCGTTTATAATGGCATTGAGATTATACATTGTCAGGTTGATGCGGTGATCGGTCACCCGTCCCTGTGGATAATTATAGGTTCGGATCTTCGCCGACCGGTCACCCGTCGAGACCATGGTCTTTCTCTTGGATGAAATTTCATCCAGCATTTTCTGGTATTCCAGGTTGTACAGCCGTGTTCTCAGTTCAGCCATGGCTTTATCCAGGTTTTTCATCTGGGATTTCTCATCCTGACAGGTAACGACAATTCCGCTGGGAATGTGGGTGAGTCTGATGGCCGAATAGGTGGTATTGACCGATTGTCCGCCCGGACCAGAACTGCAGTATGTGTCTTTCCTGATGTCTTCCGGTCTCACAACAACATCAAATTCATCGGCCTCCGGCAGTACAGCTACCGTGGCCGCTGATGTATGAACCCTGCCCTGGGTTTCGGTTACCGGGACCCGCTGCACCCTGTGAACCCCGGATTCGTACTTCATGATCCCATATACCCCTTCGCCCTTTACATGCAGAATGATTTCCTTGTAACCTCCTACTGTCCCTTCCGTGAAACTGGTCAGTTCCATTTTCCAGCCTCTATACTCTGCAAATTTACTGTACATCCGGTACAGGTCACCGGCAAAGATACTGGCTTCATCACCCCCGGTACCGGCCCGTATCTCAAGCATGGCCGATTTATCATCTTCCGGATCGGCCGGGAGGAGCAGGAGCCTGATCTCTTCTTCCATGGGTTCAACCTGTACGCTTAATTCCTCGAGTTCGGTCTTGGCCATTTCACGCAGTTCCTCATCTTTCTCAGTGGCAAGCATTTCCCTGGCTGAGGATATATTACTCAGCAGGTTCTTGTATTCAATATATACATTGATTACCGGTTCAAGATCCTTGTATTCCTTGTTCAGTCTGACATACCTTTTCATATCGGAGACGATCTCCGGCTCGGTAATCAGGCGACCCACCTCCTCAAACCGGGTCTTAACCCCTTCCAGCCTGTCAAATATCATATTGTCACTCATTTTTCACCTTCCTTTCAAACAGGGTGCAAAGATAAAAAATAGTCAGTAAGTACAGGTTCCGAATTCTGATTCTATTGTCAACTGTTTTTTATCTGCTTCCTCAACCCTCCCTATAACGCGGGCTTCAATCCCGAACCCGCTGGAAATGTCAATGATACTGCCGGCCTGATCCACACCGGTATAAATTTCCATCCGGTGACCCATATTAAAGACCTGGTACATTTCCTGCCAGGAGGTGCCTGATTGCTGCTGTATCATCCTGAATACAGGTGGCAGTTGAAACAGCTTATCCTTAATGATATGATTCGACTGTACGAAGTTCAGTACTTTGGTCTGGCCACCGCCGGAACAATGTATCAATCCATGAATATGAGCACGGTGCTTTTCCAGTATCTTCTTCATCAAGGGAGCATAGGTGCGGGTCGGGGACAGTATCATCTGCCCAATTGTCAAACCTGTTTCAGGATGATCATCGGTAAGCTTATATCTCCCTGAAAAAACAAGATCCTTTGGAATGTTCTGGTCAAAACTTTCAGGATATGCAGAAGCCAGGTAACTGTCAAAAACATCATGCCTGGCCGAGGTAAGTCCATTGCTGCCCATCCCGGAATTGTAAATTGATTCATAACTTGACTGTCCCGATGAAGCCAGCCCTATAATAATATCGCCCGGACGAATATTGTTTTCGATGACCTGGTCCCTCTTTATCCTGGCTGTCACGGTAGAATCAACAATGATGGTACGTACCAGATCACCCACATCGGCTGTTTCTCCTCCGGAAAGATAGATAGCTATTCCATGTGACCTCAGCAACCCGAGAAATTCGTCTGTTCCCTCTATAATCTCTGAAATGACTTCACCGGGTATCAGCAACTTGTTTCTCCCGATAGTAGAAGAAAGGATCATATGGTCTGCTGCTCCCACGCAAAGAAGGTCGTCTGTATTCATTACAATGGCATCCTGTGCTATTCCTTTCCATACGCTGAGGTCCCCGGTCTCCTTCCAGTAGGCATATGCCAGTGATGATTTGGTGCCGGCCCCGTCTGCATGCATAATGAGGCCATAGTTCTCATCCCCGGAAAGGTGATCCGGGAGGATTTTGCAGAATGCATTGGGGAAGAGGCCCTTGTCCGTTCTTTTTATGGCATTGTGAACATCTTCCTTTTTGGAAGAAACTCCCCGCTGGTTATAGCGTGAATCCATTATCATTCTACTTGGCCTCGTAATCGGTTGACAGGACCCTGAATTCCGTACGACGGTTGAACTGATGCCCGATTTCCTGCTGCTCCACAGATGTCAGACCATTGATGAAATTTTCTGTCAGTTCCGTGCCTTCCCTCAGGAAAGGATATTGTTCAGTAATCCTGGCAGTTACCACTTTAGGCATGGTTTCACCGTATCCTTTGGCCTGCAGCCGATCGGAAGGGATACCCCTTTCAATCAGGTAATCAACAACGGCCTGAGCTCTTTTCTGTGAGAGATCAATATTGTACTCATCTGAGGCCCTGGCATCAGTATGAGACATCAGTTCAATGGTAATATTAGGATTATCTGCAAGGGTTTCTATCAGGCGGTCCAGGGAGACCATGGCTTCGGGCCTGAGGTCCCACTTGTCAAAATCATAAAAGACATTGGAATTGGACAGTTCAATAGGTTTGGCAGTGGAAGCCAGGTAAATCGTAGAATTAAAATCAGTACTAACTTCAAGCCCCTTGGTCGTTTCCCTTTCCTTACCGTTGAGGTACCCTTCACGGGAAGCAACGAATACATAATCGGTATTTGCTTTAAGCATGAATCTGAAAGTGCCGTCAGCGCCGGTGGTGATTTCCAGTGTAATCCCATCACTGCCAATGGATTTAACAACTGATCCGCTCAGCAGCACATCTGTCTTGGAATCCTTAACCACACCTGTCACGGCGAATCTTAAAGGGGGAAGAACAAATGAATAGATTTCATCGTTACCCCGTCCCTTACGTGTTGAGCTGAAAAATCCCCTCTCCATTTCCTTTTCGAAGGTAATTGCAAAATCATCGGCTGTTGAATTAATGGGGTACTTCATATTCTCAACCTGCCAGTTGCCCTGATCATCAGGCACTGCCTTATAGATATCGAATCCACCCATACCTATCCTTCCATTGGAAGCAAAATACAAGGTTCCGTCATCATGAAAAAATGGGAAACCCTCGTCATCAACTGTATTGATCTGCTCACCGAGATTTTCCGGTTCGCTCCATTCATCACCTTCGTTGGACCGGGTAACCTTCCATATATCTTTTCCGCCTAAACCGCCCGGCATGTCTGAGACAAAATACAGGGTCAGTTCATCATCCGAGATAGCCGGATGAGCGATTACAACACTATCGTCCGCGATCTCAAGGGGTTCAGCTTTGGCCCATTCCTCACCATTCCTGGTGGCCGTATAGATCTGGCATCCAAAATTTGTGTTCTTATTCACCTTACACCGGGTAAAATACATCACGGAGTAATCGGCATTCATAACCGGTGTGCCATCTTCAAATTCAGTATTTATGTTTTCACCAAGCGGAACCGGAACGCTCCATTTCCCTTTACGGTCCATTCGCGACTGAAAAATATCAACAAAATTCTCACCCGTGGCCCCGTGGATATTGTCCCCGGTGGCTCCCTCCCTTGAGGATGTAAAATAAACAAGCTGGTAATCATCGCTGGCAAAACAGGGTCCGAAATCACTCTGCCTGGAATTGAAGAACTTCATATTCTCCACCTTGTAGGGACTGGGATTATCAATCCACTCCTGTATAATATTGCATGATTCAATTCCCTGTTGTCCCCGGGGATCATCGGGTACCAGGTTGAGGTAAGCGACGTATTGTTCCCTGGCATCATCGTAATCTTCGTTCATTCTCAGGGCATCGGCATAGCGGAGGTATATGACCGGGTTGGAATATTCTTTCCTGATGGCCTGTTTGTAACGTAATTCAGCTTTATCCGGTGCATTGGTCAGCCGGTAGCATTCAGCTATCAGAAAAATGATCTCATTTTTAACCTCTTTGTCACTGGTCTTGTTATAGGCATCTTTAAAGAGATCAATAGCATTGGTATACTCTCCGGCCGAAAATGCTTCCCTGGCTTTTACCGTTTTATCTCTCTTCTGTGCATTTGCCTCAGTCAATCCTCCCAGGCAGCCAGCTAATAAAAATAGAACAAGCAGATTCCTCATAATGATACAAATTTATAAAGATGCTGTTATAAACGTAAAAAAATGAAGAATATTCTGGTCAGGACCCATATATCGGGATCTTACCCGGGGTACAGCCTTACCTGGTAAAAAGTAACTCCCTGTATTTCGGAAGGGGCCATGTTTCATTATCCACCATCAGCTCCAGCTTATCAATGTGGTACCTGATATCATTCAGGAAGGGATTAACCTTTTCAAAGTATAGTTGTGCTCTTTTTGTTGTCTCTCCCACCTTATTGGCCTTTTTCCTTTCTTCTACCATCTGTTGCACCTGTGCCTTAATAGAAGAAATATGTGCTGAGATCTCTTTTATCCTGGCTATCCTTGCAGAAGCCATCTCTTCGAACTCCTCTCTGGAAAACAGTTCTTTGATCTTGCTGACATTATCCAAAAGCTCTGTCTGGTATGATATGGCTGTAGGAACGATATGATTGATCGCCAGATCACCCAATACCCTGGCTTCTATCTGTATTCTCTTGATATACATTTCCAGACGCACTTCGGTCCTGCCCTCAAGTTCCTTTTTATCCAGCACATTCTGACTGGCGAACAGGTTCACAGATTTTTCGGATAAGTAAACATTCAGGGCCTCCGGTATACTTACAATGTTGCTGAGTCCTCTTTTTTTGGCTTCTTTGATCCATTCTTCACTGTAATTATTGCCCTCAAACCTGATGGCTTTTGTCTCAATTATATATTTGCGCAATACCTGGAAAATTGCTTCATCCTTTTTAACTTTCTTTTTCATAAGAGCATCTACCTCCTTTTTGAACTCGACCAACTGACTGGCGATGGCTGTATTCAATACAATCAGGGAAGAGGCTGCATTGGCAGATGAACCTACAGCCCGGAATTCAAACCGGTTACCGGTAAAGGCAAAAGGGGAGGTCCTGTTCCTGTCGGTATTATCAAGCAATATTCTCGGAATCTTCCCTACGCTCAATTTGATCTCGGTTTTCTCGTCAGGTGTCATTTTCCGGTCGGTGACATTGTCCTCTATCATGTCCAGCATTTCAGAAATTTTTGAACCCAGAAAAACTGACATAATCGCCGGAGGAGCTTCATTGGCACCCAGGCGAAGTGCATTACCTGCACAGGCAATACTGGCCCTTAATAACTCAGCATTGTCATGCACGGCCTTAACAGTATTCATAAGAAATGTCAGAAACTGCAGGTTAGTCCGGGGTGTCTTTCCCGGTGCAAGGAGGTTTGTTCCTGTATTGGTAGATAGGGACCAGTTACAGTGTTTCCCTGAACCGTTAACGTCTTTGAAGGGTTTCTCATGAAAGATCACCCTGAAATTATGCCTGCGTGAAATGCGTTTCATCACATCCATAACCAGCAGGTTATGGTCAACTGCAATGTTGGCTTCTTCAAAGATTGGAGCACATTCGAATTGATTCGGTGCTACTTCGTTGTGACGGGTTTTAACCGGAATACCAAGCTTGTAGGCTTCTATTTCAAAGTCTCTCATAAAGGCAGCCACACGCTCGGGTATTGAACTGAAATAATGATCCTCAAGTTGTTGATCCTTTGCCGATGCATGTCCCATAAGAGTCCTACCGGTAAGAACCAGATCAGGACGGGCATTATAGAGTGCATCATCAATCAGAAAATATTCCTGCTCCCAGCCCAGATTGGAATTAACCCTTGAAACAGACCGGTCAAAATAAAGGCACACTTCTGTCGCTGCCTTATCAATGGCCTGCATCGATTTCATGAGCGGGGTCTTGTGATCGAGCGCCTCTCCCGTATATGAGACAAAGATAGTGGGTATGCTCAGCGTATTACCAACTATAAAGGCCGGCGAGGAAGGATCCCATGCAGTATACCCCCTGGCTTCAAATGTATTTCTTATTCCTCCGCTTGGAAAGCTGGAAGCATCCGGTTCCTGCTGAGCCAGTTTATCACCTGAAAAACTCTCAATAACTGTATTATTATCAGATATATCCAGAAAAGCATCGTGCTTTTCAGCGGTAGCATCTGTTAATGGATGAAACCAGTGTGCATAGTGTGTGGCGCCTCTCTCAGTAGCCCAGGCTTTCATTCCTGCAGCCACCTCATCCGCCATCTTTCGGTCAATCCTGGTACCCATTTCAATGGATTTCTGGACAGACTTGTAGGCATCCTTCGAAAGGTATTTTTCCATTTTAGGGAGATCAAATACATTGATCCCATAATAATCAGAGACTTTCACTGATGGATATTCAACTGGTACAGCTTGTCTTTGCAGGACTTCCTGTAGTGCCTGGAATCTTAATACGGCCATTTTTAAATATTTTTTATATTAATAATCGCCAAATATATATACTTTTCCAAATATACCCCCTGTTTATTTTATACTTTTTTTGAAATAGTGCAGTTTTTTTTGAACAATATAAAATATATGCATGAATTGTGCGATGAATTATAGTTTTTTCAATAGAAGATTATAATATTTAAGCCTTGGTGATAAATAGCAGGGCAGGCTAACACCGGTGATGACGGATCATCCCGGTAATAAAGATGAAGCAACAGAAGAAATGTTGAAATACAGCCGGAGGAATGGCTTATTGCATCTCCATAAAGTATTTATAAAAGAGAGGTATGGTCTCAATACCCTTAAAAAAATTGAAGAGCGGGTAGTTCTCATTGGGTGAATGTATGGCATCCGATTCGAGGCCGAAACCCATGAGTATTGTTTTAACCTTAAGTACTTCCTCAAAATCAGATATTATAGGAATGCTGCCTCCGCTTCGGGTTGGTATGGGTTTCTTATTAAACGTATCCTGCATGGCCCTGCTTGCAGCTTTGTAGGCTAGCGTATCGGTAGGAGCCATATAGCCTTGTCCGCCATGAAGGCTTTTCACACTGACGGTCACTCCCGGGGGGGCAATGGACTTGAAATGGTCTTCAAAGAGTTTATCAATTGTTGCGGAATCCTGGTCCGGGACCAGGCGCATGGAAATCTTGGCTGACGCCTTTGAGGGCAGTATAGTTTTGGCGCCTTCCTCGATATATCCACCCCAGATACCATTAACATCAAGGCTGGGACGAATACCGACCCTTTCTATGCAGGAAAATCCTTTTTCTCCCATTAAAGCGTCTACACCAATAGCTGCTTTATATTCATCCTCATTATAAGGAGCCTCATTCATTTCCTGCCTGTCCTGTTCAGAATATTCCATTACATCGTCATAAAAGCCCGGTATGATAATGTGATTATTTTCATCCGTCAGGGAAGCAATCATCTTACACAGGATATTTAAAGGATTGGCAACCGCTCCACCGTAAAGACCAGAATGCAGGTCCCTGTCCGGTCCGCAAACCTCAACCTCCATAAAACTCAGTCCCCTCAGTCCTACAGTAATAGAAGGAATATCACTGGCTATCATGGTGGTATCAGAAACAAGGATGATATCCGAGGCGAGTAATTCTTTGTTCTCCATACAAAATTTCTTCAGGCTGGGCGAACCTATTTCTTCCTCCCCTTCAATCATGAATTTTACATTGCATGGCACCTGGTCTGTATTGATCATATACTCAAAAGCCTTAACATGCATGAATAATTGCCCCTTGTCATCATCCGCTCCCCTGGCCCAGATCTTTTCATCCCTGATCCCAGGTTCAAAGGGCGGGGAATTCCATTTCTCAAGAGGATCGGCAGGCTGCACATCATAATGCCCGTAAACCAATACCGTGGGCAGGCCCTCATCAATAATTTTTTCAGCATATACAACCGGTTGCCCGTCAGTAGGCATGGTCTCCGCCCTGTCAGCCCCTGCATCCAGTAATGATTTCTTAATATACACTGCGGCAGCTTGCATGTCATCTTTATGCCCGGGAAGCGCTGAAATGGAAGGGATCCTGATAAGTTCAAATAATTCAGCAAGGAAACGTTCTTTATTTTCTTCGATGTATGTAAGAATATCTTTCATAATAGTAAGTTCAAAAGTT
>CAZILN010000294.1:0-1681 GCA_964540005.1 uncultured Bacteroidaceae bacterium
ACCGGGCCTCAGCGGGTGGAAACGGCGGCGGGATCATCCTCATGCTGACTGACAGCCTGATCTGCACGGGTAATGATACCATCACTATCAGGGCGAATGGTCAGAGTGTCACTGATACTGCTACGGCCGGTGCCGGTGGCGGAGGAGGCGGCGGATTTATCTTAATAGATGCCTGCACCATAACCGGCAACCTGCACGTAGAGGTAAAGGGAGGCGACGGAGGCGATACAAATGATACACTTGTAACCGGACCTGGCGGATTCGGGGGAGCCGGGCTGATATGGTTCTGCCATGACAGCCTTCCGGAGAACCTGAGCATCGATACCCTGAACGGAGACCCGGGGGAACACCTTCCTACACAATTCCATTATGGGGCCACTACCACCAAGGCCAGAAACGGGAACATACTGGCTGAACTTGTCAGTCCCCTCAAAGGATTCCTGTTCAATCATGCAGTCCAGGTGCAAAGCCTGTGCAGCGCTGAGTTGAATTCTCCGATAAGAGCATCTCATGCCAAAGGCGGAACAGGCAGCTATATATATCATTGGGAAATATCAGAAGATCAATCTGCCTGGAATACAGCTCCGGGAATTTCAGATGAAAAAGACTACCTGCCAGGGGAATCAGGTTCAGGTAAATATTTCAGAAGGATTGTCAGTTCCGGTGAGATAACCGACACCGGCAGGATCATCCTGTTCAACCATTATCCGGAAATAATGTATAACCTGGTTGAAGGCCAGGCCAGCTATTGTGCCGGAGAGAATGCTGGCGACCTGGTCCATTCAGGTCAGGCCCTTGAAGGAGGATCAGGTAACTACTCATACCTGTGGCAGCAAAAGACCGGTGAAGAGAATTGGGGAAAAGCAACCGGGACAGCCAACCAGCTGGCTTATACGCCTGCGCCCCTTGATCAGACAACCCTCTTCAGGAGAATAGTCCAATCAGAAGCCTGCCTTGACACAAGCAACACGGTGGAGATAACGATCAAGCAGCCAGTATCAATTATAAAGCAAGCACTGAATGACACGGTAATACCGGGAAATTCAGCTATCTTTACTGTAAAGGCAGAGGGCAGCCAGCCTGTGTATTACCAGTGGTACCATAACAACAGCCTGATAGCTGGAGAGACGGCGGATTCTCTTGTCATTCACAATGTCACAGCTGCCGACCAGGGAGACTACTATTGCCTGATCAGCAATACCTGCGGTGAAACGGAGAGCCGGCATGCCAAACTGCTGCTTGAGTCCCCTGAAGGGATAGCGGATACGGGCAGGGATCAAGGTATTAAGCTGTACCCGAATCCTGCCGGTGATCATTTATATATTGATCATCCACAGGGCAGGGAATTTGAAATTCAGGTTTACGATCTCCTGGGTAAGCGTATCATGGTTTCCGGAAAGGCAGGGCTGATTGATGTGTCTGCTCTGCCCCCCGGGATCTACCTGGTGAAACTGCTGCATCCTGACCAACATGGAGTGAAAGTTGTCAGGCTGGAGATATCAAGATAATTTCAGCTGGAACGACCAATATAGATAACAGAACTTGCTTGGATAATAGACCCTACATTGAAGACCAGACATAGAAAACCAGACATAGCATAGCAGACCAGACATAGCAGACCAGACATAGATAGCAAACTCTCCATATTAAAAAACAGGCGATGACGAAAAACAGATTTACC
>CAZILN010000295.1:0-3576 GCA_964540005.1 uncultured Bacteroidaceae bacterium
ATATTGTCGCGGAGCTCGTTAAGAAAGCCTTTCAGGTCCTCAAAATCTTTCTTCCTGACAATGTCAAGCAGGTGATCCAGTTGTGAATTGATTTTTTCGACCTGTGTAATGGTATGTTTATTAAAGAGGATCTCACTCAGCAGGTAATCATCTTCGGACAATACTCCCTTTGCCACGCTGAGATGTTTTCTGAAGGTTGTGCCGGGCGCTTCCTGTTTTTTCATACAGGCGGCAAATACCAGGGATGATGAAAAAGGAATGGACAGGCTGTAGGCTATAGTCTCATCATGTTCTGAAAAAGAATACTCATAAATGTTTAGCTTAAAAGACCCATAAAATCCCCGGAAGAAGGATTTACCCTCCTCGTCTGATTCTTCAATGATGATGGCATTCTCATTGGCAAGTTCCTTGATATTCGCGAAAGTTGGTCCGAACATCGGGTGGGTGGAGACAAACCGCATCCCGCTCTGCTTATAATAATCGTACAACCCGTTCTTGACAGATGTTATATCAGAGAGAATGCATCCGGAAGGCAGGTAACTGACAACTTCCCCGAATGCCTTTATGGTATTATTCAGGCTGACGGCGTTGATCAGCAGATCAGGCTTGAAATCGGCTATTTCCTCATAAGTAAGAAAACGGTGGGAGTTGAAAAGGTACTTCAGCCTGTTTTTATCCTGGTCATATACCCCGACCTCATGATCAAGGCAGAGTGACTCCACCATCCATGATCCCATTTTTCCTGCTCCCAGTACTAATATCTTCATGTGATTATAATCCCTTTATACGTTTTACATTCTGTTCAAGCAGCATCAGATCGGCCATTACAATGGATGCTGCTGCTTCAATTACAGGAGGTACCCTGAGGGCTATGCAGGTATCATGCCTGCCCTCTATCTTCAGACCGACCGTTTTCCCTGATTTCATATTCATGGTCTTCTGTGTTTTTCCTATACTCGATGTAGGCTTGACTGCCGCCCTGAAAACAATTTCGTTGCCGTTGCTGATCCCGCCGTTAATGCCTCCTGCATGATTGGAGCCCGTTGTACCTTCCTTATCAATTATCATATCATTGTGTTCAGAGCCTTTCATGCCCGCTGCCCTGAAACCGGACCCGAACTCGATCCCCTTTATAGCGGGAATGGCAAATACTATATGGCTGATCTGTGATTCAACTGAATCAAAGAAGGGTTCCCCCAGTCCGGCCGGCACATTGTTTATCCTGCATTCCACGATCCCTCCTATGCTGTCGTTTTCTTCAAGGGCCTCTGTGACGGCCGCATCAATATCCTTTTTCCCGCCGGCTTCCACAAGCTTGGCACTATAGCTTAAAGATTTAGTTGTCTTTTTAGCTATCACGCCTGCCGCAACCAGTCCCAGGGTAATTCTTCCTGAAAAATGACCCCCTCCACGGTAGTCCTCGAACCCGCCGAATTTCTTTGAAGCAACAAAATCAGCATGGCCCGGACGCGGAGTTTCCCGCAGGCTGGTATAATCACGGGAGCGTACATCGGTGTTGTCAAAAAATATGGTGATGGGGGCCCCGGTGGTAAATCCATTGAAAATACCGCTTATGAGGCGGGGAGCATCCAGTTCTTTTCGGGGGGTGGTCCCGCTGGCACCGCTTTTCCGGCGGCTGAGGTCCGCCTTGAAATCATCATCTGAGACAGGGATCCCTGCCGGACAACCATCTATATTGATGCCTGCCGAGGCACCATGTGATTCCCCGAATATGGTAACACGAAACAGACGGCCAAAACTATTCATGTCCTGCTAATTTTATTTGTTCAACAAATCAAATATCTTCTTCATATCGTCCCTCGATATCTGTCCTGCTGCCGCTTCCAATCCCGGTTCATAGGAAGCATAGGTAAATTCGGCGCCCAGATAAGGTGCAGCTACTCGTGTGATCTTACCCATATCACCCATTCCCACGGAGATAAGCTGCATATCCAGATTATAGAGTGAAAGCATGTTGATCACATCTTCCTCTGACTTTACCATGCAGGCAATCTTTGCGATATCTCCCCCTTTCTGTATGCACTGGTCAGCTATTTCAGCCAGGTCATTATATGAAGGTGTCGCGTCAAAATTATGATACGAGACGATCACCCGGCAGTTTTTACTGCGTGCCAGCCGGATCAGTTCCGTCCTGAATGAATCATCCGTCCCGGTATCTATATCCACATAGGCTGCGCCAGAAAAAACCGCCATAGCAAGGTGTCCATGCCGCTCCTGATCTGTTAATTCTCCCTTCCGGCAGGTTGCTACCAGTGTAGATGAAGCCCTGAACAGCTTCCCGGTCTCCTCAAGTGTCAGCTTGAGTTTGTCAATCCTGATCTCGACAAGCTGTTCCTTCGAAACAATCTTAAGACATTCACTGAAATTCTTATTTACCAGGCTGATACAAATCATATATCATGGTGTTTAAGGTATTATAGGATACATCCTTTACTACAGCGCTACCCAGGCTTTCCAGCAGAATTAATCCAAGATTGCTTCCGGCACGTTTTTTATCCATCCTGATGGCATCCAGCATAGCTTTATAATCAATTACCATACTTACAGGAAGTCCGGTTGCAGCTATCAGGCTGTGTAAGCGTTCATGCTCTTCCTGCGCGAGGAGCCCCATGCTTACAGAGATCCGGCTGGCTATCAGCATACCGATGCTTACCGCCTCTCCATGAGGAATACCGTATACTTTTTCAAGAGCATGTGCAAAAGTATGTCCGAAGTTCAGTAACTTCCTCCTTCCCGTTTCAAAGGGGTCATCTTCCACAATGCGGCACTTGGCCTGTGCCGAGATGCGAACCATATAACCAAGTACTTCCCTGTTCCTGTTTAATCCTTCCCTGAAATTATTTTCGAGGTATGTAAAGAAATCTCCATCAACAATTGCCCCGTATTTAATGATCTCTGCAAATCCCCCAAGCAATTCCCGGTCATCCAGTGTATCAAGCATATCGATCTCACAGAGCACAAATTCAGGCTGGTTGATCACTCCGATAATATTTTTATACCCCCTGAAATTAACCCCGTTCTTTCCGCCAATTGCCGCATCTACCTGGGCAAGGAGACTGGTGGCAACGAAACCGAATCGGACCCCCCTTAGGTAGGTGGATGCAATAAAGCCCGTAATATCACAGATAACGCCCCCTCCTATCCCCAGGATGAATGATTTCCGGTCAAGTTCAGCGTCCATAAGCTGATCGTAACAGCTTGCTATCCGGTTAAGATCCTTGGATGCTTCACCCGGGTCCAGAATAATATGAGGTACATCAGGAAATTGCTCACCATAGTGTTTGTACAGATTGGAGTCTGTGATGATGGCAAATTTCTCAGCAGGAATGAGTTCCTTTATCTCACTGAGTTTACTGCCAATCAGTATCCTGCAGATCTTATCCGGCAAATGTAACTCGACAGTCGGCATTAGTTCCAGTTATTACAGTAAATCAGGACTTCTCAATGATGTCTTTATTCATTATTCGGTTCTGATGGTTGATTGACTCCTGGTGTATGGCCCTGAATATCTTAGAAATAAATTCTTCTCCCAGTCCGCGTAATTGCCCCATCCTC
>CAZILN010000296.1:0-6505 GCA_964540005.1 uncultured Bacteroidaceae bacterium
ATAATTTAAAATTAATTCACTGAAAGATGATCCTGAAACTTTTTAAAGGAAGCCAGGCTGTTTTTCTTATTCTGATCCCGGTTCTCGCTGTACTTTTGTGGACAAGGTCTTTTATACATCCCTTTGATATTCCTGTGCAGTCTGATTCCATGCCTTTGTATGACCTGGTAGATGACGTTATAAATTCCAGCAGGATACTGTCACAAATAAGTGCTCTGTTGTTTATAATACTTATGGCTCTTTTACTGGCCCGGATCAATACAAAGTTCATGCTGATCCCGGCCCGTACCTACCTCCCTGCAATTATATTTCTGATCATAGCCAGTGCCTATCCTCACATGCATTACTTTCATCCGCTTATACCATCAGTGCTTTTATTACTGCTTGCAGTAAACCGGATGTTTGATGCATATAAAAAGGAAGGCTTATCTTATCATTTCTTTGATGCCGCACTGATAATTTCCCTGGCCAGCATGTTCTATGCAAGAATGGGGGTTTTTATTGTTATCATCTGGCTGGGATTGATCTTCCTGAGGCCTTTTTACTGGAGGGAATGGGCCATGTCACTTATTGGATTTCTCCTCCCCTATATCTTTCTGATCTCACACAATTATTTCTATGGAAAAGACATTAATCTCTTCCTGGATCTGGTAAAAGATAACTTTATAAGGGAAACAGCCCTTACATACATTGAATATCCCTATTACTTTTTCCTGGGTATGCTGGTCATGCTGTTATTTCTTGCCAGTATCAAAATGATGCAGATCAACACGGGATTAAAAATTCTGGTCAGGCAATTTTCGAAGGTGTTTTTCTGGATATTCCTGATTACCCTGGTATTGGCTGTATTGTTCATTGAGTCAGCTGGTCTGATCACCCTGGCTGCCATTCCAGCAGCCTACCTGATTTCGTTTTATTTCTTCACAAGCAGATCCAGGTTGGGCAACGAGATCATTTTCATACTGTTCCTGCTGGCTTATATTTCAGTACAGGTGCTGGCGTAGTAAGGATAGAAGGCTGCCAGGCATTTTATTTAGTCACGTATGACAGTATGCCTACTGCCTGTCCGGGCTTACCCTCCTCAAAGGAGATAAAGACATGGTATATCCCTGTTTTCTGGCACATGAAATTAAAGGGATTGAATTCTTCACCGGTATCATTATTGACTGAACTGAAGATCAGGCGGTTGGTGTCATACAGTTTCAATACGGCTTTGCCACCGGGATCTGTAGAACTGCAGACTGAAAAACGGTAAATGTTATTTTTACTGAGAACAAGGGGGTACCTGGCAATAGGGGCCCTTTCTCCTTCAGGTACACCTGGCAGGATCACTAAAAAATCTTTCAGATAGGTGGCATCGTCACCTGCTGCTGTGGCGCAACTGTCTATCAATAGTTCCGGGGCCTGGGCCCTAATATCAGGATAAAGGAAGAAAAATCCAAGTAGAAGAAAGCAGGCTATTCTTTTCATCTGTAATCTGTTTTTCATTTAAGGTTCCCTTTTGCAGGGTATAAATCACACTTAGTTAAAAATTGGTTACTTATTTATTTCAGGAACTGATCATATGGTTCCTTATTTCTTCTGTTTTACTAATTATTTTTGCCAGCTGTTCATCGGTAATATGAACCACACTTTTTTCATTCTGGACGATCATGATCATGCCATCCTGCTCAACCTGTTCAGGTTCTCCAATCTCATAGGTAATTTCTATCTTGTCGTACTCGGTTTTCAGTTCATTCAGCAAACCTATTAGCTCCGGAAAATCCTGCTGGCTTTTATAGTTACCCAGAATCAGGAGAATATTATTGAGGCAGATTTTTTGCTCTCCTATCCTCTCAGAAAGGGCAGGATCAGTTTTCTCAACGGCAACCTGGGTAGCCAGGTACATACCTTCAATCCAGATACCTGCTATCATTAAAGCACTCAGGTGTCCGCGGTTATTATCCCGCAGGTAATTGTCCATATTGTTGAAACTGCTTACGGAGATATACATCAGTGAATCAATATCATCACTGGCAGTTGCCAGCCGTTTCAGGGTTGAAAAGTCAAAGAACTGGCCCACTTTTATTCCATCAGCGAGTTTATTGATGGCCGTCAGGTAATCTACTACCTGGGTATTTTTATTATACATATTAAGATATCCGAGATCTGCTCCAAATACCCCAAGGCTGTAAGCCATCTTGAAACTGGTATGGTAGTTATCAACGTAATCAGTGGTTGCCAGGTATTTAGTAGAGAAAGGAACTCCCAGCTCTTTGATCAGGGCGGCCATTTCGACCGGGGATGAAACATTGTGGACTATTTCTTCCATGGCCTCATCAGAAACCCTGAGTCCCGCAGCCTCGGCAACAGAATCAGGAATCATGAGATCATCGGTCGATAGTTTGTCCTTTTTGGATTGGCAGGCAATCATGCCGATCAGAATGATTGAAAGCAGAATTCTGTTAATCATGAGTTGAATTGTTATCAGATATATAACAAAAATAGCAAAACTTCCAGTTCTTTGGCAAGAAAATTAATTAGCTGTATTTGAAATTTGCGAAAACCTGCATGGTTCTTTTAAGAGCATTGAAATACAGAGTGATATAAAAAACAAGACAGAGAAACCATATGACAGCCATATTGAACTGGTAGGTGTTAAAGTAGGTCCCGAGGAAGTACTTACGCGGGGAAAAGAAATGTGATCTCAGGTGAAGGCCTTTTGAAGGGATGGGATATTTATAAATGGGATCAATTTGCTGGATCAGTTCATTTTTATACTCAACCATCTTATGTTTTTCAAAGACTTTTCTTACCGTTTCAGCCAGGGTTTCATTATAATAATCATCTTTAACGGAACTGAACAGCGCGGCGTCTTTCTCGGTGAAATAATTGATAAGCAATTCTTTCCGGGCATTGGCAATAGTAAATTGAGCACTGTAATTGGTATTTAACAGGTCGAGATAATCAGATATCAGCCTGATATCTTCTGCTGTCAGAGTGCCGGGGTCGAATATATAAGGACGGTCAAAAGGAATTTCCGGAACCAGCAGGGTCTCTTTCATAATCTCATTTTTCAACAGCAGCAGATCCGCTGATGTCTCACTTATGGAGTTATGCTCTTTCACTTCCTTCTCGATTGATTCCAGGCGCATTCTCAATTCCGGGATCAGGTACACCTGTTTAAAATCAGCCTCGCTTTCCTGTTGTCTCAGCTGATAAAAATGTTTCTCATATTCATTATTCTTGAACTGGTAGACCATTAGTGCTTCATAGGACCATTTGGTAACCATGATCTCTGCTATCCACGGAACCTTGGCTACATTGGAAATCCTGCGGTTAAGTTTATCAAAGGGGAACATGGCACCACTAAGGACCATCATTGGAATGACCAGCAGGGGGATAAGGACATATATGGTTACGGCTGAATTCATGGAAGCCGAGATATTCAAGCCTATCATGCCTGCACAGACAGCCGTGGAGAAGAAAGCAAACCAGTATATGAAATACATGCCTTTTATTTCCAGGATGGTATTGCCGATCAGGATAAATAACAGGGCCTGGACGGCATAAATAAGGAATAAAATGGCAAGTTTGGAGACCAGGTAGCCCGATCTGCTGAGATTGAGAAATGCTTCCCTTTTCAGGATCTTGCTGTCCTTGAAAATCTCTTCAGCACTGACCATCATTCCCAGGAAAAGGGCGACAATCAGGCTCATGAATATGTATACAGGAATGTTTTCATTCTCCCTGAAAATATAAATCCCTGAACTTGGATCAGCAATATACCTGATAATAAATGAAAGAATAAAACCCAGGGCAGGTGCTTCCAGAATGGTCAGGAGGAGGTATTGACGGTTGGAGATCTTTGAAAGAAAATCCCTCCTTGCAAAAATGGATACCTGCCGTAACCATCCAGGGATGGTCAGGCCCTTTGGCGGTGGTTCTGTGACTTCCGGCAGGTGTTCGACCTGGTAATTTTCCCTGAAATATTCTTCCCATTTAACCGGACCCACCTTCCTCTCCCTGGTATGCTTCCCGAATTCATCCACTACTTTCGCGTCGATAATATTGAATATGAGTTCCGGATTTACATTCCCGCATACCGGGCATTCCCCGATCTCAGAATTGATCTGGGCATCCAGTCTCTTGAAATACATAACTGCTTCCACGGGATTCCCGTAATAGATCAGGTAACCACCTACATCCAGGAGGATGATCTTGTCAAACATCTTATAGATCTCTGATGAAGGCTGGTGGATAACAACAAATACCAGCTTTCCTTTTAAGGATAACTCCCGGAGCAGATCCATGACGTTCTCTGAATCACGTGAAGATAGTCCGGATGTAGGTTCATCTACAAAAAGAATGGCCGGTTCCCTGATAAGTTCCAGGGCAATGTTAAGGCGCTTTCGTTGTCCACCGGATATCAGTTTATTCAGTACCCCGCCTACCTTGAAGTCCTTTATCTCAAATAAGCCGAGGCTGTTCAGGGTATTATGGACCATCCGGGTAAGTTCTTCCTTTGACTTGTCCCTGAAACAGAGCCGGGCATTATAATACAGGTTCTGGAAAACCGTTAGTTCTTCAATCAGCAGGTCATCCTGTGGGATCAGGCCTATAATTCCCGAAAGCTTGTCAGCCTCAGTATGCAGGTTGATCGCGTTAATCAAGACTGAACCGGATGTTGGCCTGTCTATTCCAGAAAGAATATTCAGCAGGGTAGTCTTCCCGGCGCCACTTGCACCCATGATCCCTATTAATCCTCCATGACCTTCGGAAAATGAAATATCATGCAGTCCCTGGTTACCATTGGAAAAAACATACCGGATGTTACTGACGTCATAGCTCAGGTGAACAGAAGTTTCTTCATCCCGGAAAGTTGAAGCAATGTCACTGTAATATATTGGCTTCCCTTTAGGCGGTTTAAGAGTGCTGCCGTTGGCAAAGAGGTAGATGCGCCGGATACTGATGGCAAGGCCGTTCAGGAAAAGCGTTTCCTTACCGGGGTATTTAAGGAAATACAGGTCGACGCTGGATACATGCAGGACAAAGATGCAACCGTCAAGCTTTTCAGTTGGCAGGAACTTAGTCTGGGTATGGGCAGGCTCCCCGTCAAACATTACCAGGATGTCCGGATCATCAATGCCGGCAGGATCTTCATTTACTACAAAAGCTTCTATACTGGTGGCTTCGGCTCGGGAGATCTTAAATACATCAGCAACAGTAGTAATAATGGCCATACGTTGCTCTGTGAATTTGGTATCTGCCTGTACAAGTTCATATAACCTGACAAGCACCACCACTTTTTGGTTCTGGGTCAGGGTCTTATTAATTTTGCGGCATATACTCAGTATCCTGACCGAATCAATTACTGAAGTTAACTTACGCTCTCCGTCTTCAGTTTTATCCTTTGCCGCAATACCGGCATGCTCCTCAAACAGGGCATAATATTCACAGACCTTTTCATCTGACAGCTGGGTAATCAGGAAGGTTTTTACGAACTGCTTCTCTTCTTCTTCGACACCATCATCCTGTTTGACTATAATGGCAAAGAGCTGCATTAATGCTTTCAGTACTTCCTTACTCATAATTCAGGGCGCTGATTAATTAATTTATGCCTGCAGGATCTCAAACGGAACATCAACCATCTCAGCGTATTCCTCTCCGGCTTCCTGCATGTCTTCATCATCTGCCATGAAATACCAGCGCACGCGGACTTTTTGACCGTTTTCAATCATTTCTTCAAGCAGGGTAAGTATATCAAGGATGACCTTGGAAGATGCAGTATTGAAATAGATGAATTTAAAATCAAAAATGGTCTCAGGATTTGGATCTTCCATATAATCATTTAGCCAGTTAATGATAGGCTCAAAGAATGTAACCACATCCTCCGGCAGGGATCTACCGGAAACCTCAAACAGGTTATTTTCCTTATCAAGAGTAACCTCCGGACAATCATATGTTCCTTTGATTGTGAATGCTTCCATAGTATAAAATTATAATGTCCTTGAGACTTTTGTTGTCAGAACAAAGAATGAATATTTGTCAGAAACAGTTAAAAAATGGAAATCAAGCGGATTACCGGTTTTTCTTCCTATGTCGATAAAGCCCAGTCCGGCCCCCCCTTTTTCGGATAAACGGCCTTCCTTCATCTGTTGCTTATAAAGTTCAGTCAGCTCATCTTTGTTCAGGCCGTTTACTTTATCAAGCAATGATTTCAGCTCCTTAACATTTTCAGTGAGGAGTATATTGCCGGTAGTAATACAATACATTTCCGGCTGACTGCTGACCAGGAAGATGCCACGGCTTTTTTCAGCTTCATCCCCCTCTACCGGATCGGCGTGTTTGCTTATATTCTGAAGGCATTCGACCATGACATGAAAAACAATACGCTGAAACTTGGCTGTTTCACCGGTTTGTTCCATCTGTGCTTCCGAAAGGGCGATAAATGCCTTTATGATCTGGTGGGTGACAATTCCTTCATAGACTATCTTGATCTCATGAGTTTTCATGGTTTTGTAGA
>CAZILN010000297.1:0-18086 GCA_964540005.1 uncultured Bacteroidaceae bacterium
CAGTCTTAATAAACTATCGGTTATTGAACCCAGGCAGGATAACAGGGCAGCCTATGAGGAAGCTTACCATGCCTGGTTGAACGAACTGGAAAAAATGTTATCATAATTAAAATTAAACCTTATGGAATACTTAGTTGGGGAAAAAGAATTTTTTCCCGATGTAAAGAAGATCAAATTTGAAGGTATCTCATCAAAAAATCCGATGTCCTTTAAATACTATGACGAAAATAAAATGGTGCAGGGTAAAAGCATGAAAGATCATTTCAGGTTTGCAGTAGCCTACTGGCATAGTTTCTGTGGAACAGGAGGCGATCCTTTTGGCGGAGGAACCAAAGATTTTCCCTGGGCCGTACAGGATGACCCTGTTGTCCAGGCAAAGGAAAAAATGGATGCTGCCTTTGAGTTCATCTCAAAAATGGGCATTCCGTTTTATTGTTTCCACGATTACGATCTGGTCGAGGAAGGTGACAGTATTTCGGAGTCCGAAAAACGACTGCGGATCATGTGCGACTATGCCAAAGAAAAACAGGAGGCTTCAGGCGTAAAACTTTTATGGGGTACTGCCAATCTCTTTTCCCATCAAAGGTACATGAATGGAGCAGCCACCAATCCTGATTTCAGTGTCATTCCCTGGGCTGCCACCCAGGTTAAGAATGCACTTGATCTGACTATAGAGCTCGGGGGAGTCAACTATGTATTCTGGGGAGGCAGGGAAGGATACATGAGCCTTCTGAATACAGATATGAAGCGGGAGCTGGATCATATGGCCAGGTTCCTTGAAGCAGCCAGGGATTATGCCAGGAAACAGGGCTTCACCGGAACATTCCTGATAGAACCCAAACCCATGGAACCATCTAAGCACCAGTACGACTATGATGCTGCCACGGTGGTAGGTTTCCTGAGGCATTACGGATTAGATAAGGATTTCAAGCTTAATGTAGAGGTGAATCATGCAACACTGGCAGGACATACCTTTCAGCATGACCTTCAGGTGGCGGCGGATGCCGGACTGCTGGGAAGCTGTGATGCCAACAGGGGTGACTACCAGAACGGTTGGGATACAGACCAGTTCCCTGTTAATGTATACGAACTGGTTGAGGCCATGCTGGTAATTCTCGAATCCGGCGGGTTTACCAACGGGGGGATAAACTTCGATGCTAAAACACGAAGAAATTCAACAGACCTGGAAGATCTGTTCATTGCCCATATAGCCGGAATTGATGCTTTTGCACGGGCATTGCTTGTATCTGACAGAATACTTCATGAATCCGATTACAGGAAATTACGGCAGTCCAGATATGCATCATTTGACAGCGGTGCGGGAGCAGATTTTGAGAAAGGGAAACTGAATCTGGAAGATCTGCGCGAACTGGCAATTCAACAGGGTGAACCTGCACAGATCAGCGGCAAGCAGGAACTCTACGAATCCATTATCAATCAATACCTGTAGCCGGGGGGACTGTACATAGACCAGCGCATAATTGTCAAATGTTCATGTCCGGGACAATCTTATTCGCGGGCTTCCTTTTGTTCTGAGATAATTGATTTCATAGGGTTGATGATGCGTTCGATCAGCCTGCGGTCATCGGTGAGAATTTCAGCACTTCCTGTCATTTCCTGGTTAAAGGGGATCTCAATATCATAGTAGGTTACAAGTCCCTCGGGAAGTTCAACTTCAACCAGGTAATTCTCATCATTAGGGACCAGGCTGATGCTCCTGATGATACCTTTAACCATCCCGTAATCCATATAAGGGTAGTTGGCAAATTTGATGTTCACCCTCTGATCTGGCTGAACCGTTCCTGATCCCTTTATTGGCAGACTGATCTTTCCGATGATATCACCCTGCTGATCAGGTATAACGGTCAGCACCCTGTCCCCCACCCTGACATTCTGGTTTTCACTCCATATTCTGTTAAAGCTGACGAGCCCGTCTATAGGGGACACCAGCAGGTATTTCTGTTCCCAGATGGCCAGTTGTGCCCTCAGATTCCCGAATGCTTCCATTAATGCAAACTCCTGATTTTTAGCCTCTTCCACACCTGTTAACTCCAGATCCAGGATATCCTGGTTCAGCTTTGTTATCACGATCTCAGTAGATGAAATCTCCATCCTGGACTGTTCATATTCATATTGTTTCCGGAGCAAGGCGGTTTCTGATTTCTCTTGTTCTGCCGGGGCTATGGCACCCTGAACAAGAAGGAGTGAATCTCGCAGGAATTGTTCATATACCAGTGCCAGTTCCCTGCCCAGTATCCGGGTCTGGAGATTCAAACCATTATTAAAAGCTTCATGCTTTTCAATTTCCAGCTTAATAGCCCTGATTTTCTGCGTATGATGGTCCATATCCAGAAAATTCATATAATCCTGGTAAAGTTTAATGAACTGAGCATAAAATTGCTGCACTTCCCCCAGGGAGTAACTTTCATTCAATTCATGGATGTTCCCGGAACTGAAATCCGGCAGATGCTTTTCCAGCTCATCCAGGTGGTTGCTGAGTCTCTGGATATCATTATATTCCGCGGGATTCTCTATCAGTCCAAGATGCTGATCCGCAAATACATTCTCTTTGTCAGATACAAAAAGCTTTTCAATCTTGCCTGCTGATTTGGCCACCAGTGTGGCGGGAGGGTTTTCAGTGGTCACCAGTATCTCAGCACGGCGTACGTCAGGATACTGGAACAGCCAGCTTCCTGCCAGGAGGAGGATTACCGTCAGTATAATGACTACTGTACCCCAGCGAATGATCCATGACGGAACCTGTCCAAGTAGGTCCTGGACTTCTTCACTCCGGAGTTCAATGTTTGAATTATCCTTTGCCATAATCTTAATTCCTTAATCGTAAGCGAACCTGGAACCTTATACTTGCGAACCTGTAACCTTATAATTACGAACCTGTAACTTTTGAACTGTCAACCTGCGAACCGAGCTTGCGAGCTCGACGAAGTCAATCTGTAAGTTCTTTACTGTCCCAGTTCCAGCTGGTTCTTCACCAGTGAATAATAATATCCTTTCTGCCTGATCAGGGCTGCATGTTTTCCCAGTTCGACTACCTTCCCCTCATCCAGGACCACAATCTGGTCGGCGTCCTTAACAGTGCTGAGCCGATGCGCCACCACAACCACTGTTTTACCCCGGAAGAAATCTTTCAGGTTATTAATGATTACCTTTTCATTCTCCGCATCCAGTGAACTGGTACCCTCATCAATAAACAGGTAATCAGGGTTCCTGTATACAGCTCTTGCGATCAGGACCCTTTGTTTCTCTCCACCGCTCAGGGCATGCCCGTTCTGGCCCACCTTGGTATTATATGCAAGTGGCAGGGATTCTATAAAATCCTTTATATTGGCAATACGTACAGCCTGAGACAACCTGTCCTTATCCACATATTCTTCTCCCAGGGTGATATTACCCGCCATAGTTTCTGAAAAAATGTATCCTTCCTGCATGACAACTCCGCAGTTCTTCCTCCATTGCTGGTGACTGAAACTACTCAGTTGGGTATCTCCTATCCTGATCTCCCCTTTTACAGGGGGATAAAAACCCAGGAGCATTTTAATCAGGGTGGTCTTACCGCTGCCACTCACCCCCACAATGGCAGTTACTGCATTCTCCGGGATCTGAAGGTTTACATCCTGAAGGATCATTTTTGACTGCGGACCTTCATACTGGAAAGACAGGTTTTTGATAAAGATAGATTTATCTTCAGGCAGCAAAACCATCTTACCCTTCTCCTCAAGCTCCTCGTTGTCCAGCTCATGAATCTCCCCAAGGCGTTCCAGGCTGATCTTGGCATCCTGCGTGATATGAAAGAAATTTATCATTTGTTCTATGGGACTGTTCAACTGTCCGATGATATAGGATACTGCCAGCATCATTCCCAGTGTCATGCTCCCATCTATTACAGCAGCAGCAGCCAGGATGGTTATCAGGATGTTCTTTGTTTCATTGATGAATACTCCACCCGCTTCCTGGTATTGCTTCAGAGACAGGAATTTAATATTCACCCTGAAGAGGCCTGACTGAATGTTTTCCCATTCCCATCTTTTCTGTTTCTCGGCATTATACAGCTTGATCTCCTGTATACCGTTTATCAGTTGGATCAATTGGCTCTGGTTCTCGGAAAGTTTGCCGAAGCGCCTGACATCCAATCCTCTCCTCTGTTTCATGAACAGACTCAACCAGAGAAAATACAGGACACTGCCAATTATAAACAAGCCCAGGATCTTCAGGCTGTATATGGCCAGGACAATACCGAAAACCAGTAGGTTCACCAGGGAAAAAAGAATGTTCAGCGAAGAGGATGTGAGAAAGTTTTCAATCCTTCTGTGATCACCTATGCGCTGAAGGATATCACCTATAAGTTTGGTGTCAAAAAAGCCCATAGGGAGTTTCATGAGTTTGATCAGAAAATCGGAGATCAGGGAAATATTCACCCTGGTACTGAGGTGCAGCAGTATCCAGCCCCTGATGAAATCTACTGACATACGGCTGATGAACAGGATCAGCTGCGCTATCAGGACCAGGTAGATAAAATTGATGTCCTGGTTGGAGATCCCAATATCAACAATGGATTGTGTAAGAAAGGGGAAGATAAGTTGCAGAAGACTTCCGAGCAGCATTCCAAGAATAAGCTGAACGTGGAATCTTTTCTGTGGTTTCAGGTAGGCGAGCAGGAACCTGAAATTACTTTTTCGGATCTTCTCTCCCTCCTGGGCATAAAAATCCGGAGTTGGTTCAATCAGCATTGCCAGTCCTCTCTTCTCACCATCCTGTTGTGTACTGATCCAATCCTTAAGGAACTCCTTCTTTGTATAGCACATAAGTCCATAGGCGGGATCGGCCACATATACCTTGTCCTTCCTGATCCTGTATACCACAATAAAGTGCCGCTGTTTCCAGTGGGCAACCAATGGAAGGGGAGCCTCCTTAAACAGTTTCTCTTCCGTCAGGGATACCCCCATGGTCCTGAATCCTATGGATTCTGCAGCATCTGAAATGCCAAGCATTGACACTCCTTCTCTGGATATATATGATTTCTCCCTGAGTGTCTGAAGGTTGTAACTCCGGCCATAGTGCTTTGCTATCATCCTCAGGCAGGATGGACCGCAGTCCATTGCATCATGTTGCTTGTAGAAAGGGAATGCAGGCATCTGAGTGTAAACTATGACCTAAAAATAAGAAAAGCTCAGAGCTTTTGTATCTTCTTCAATACTTTTATGGC
The DNA here is from genome assembly GCA_964540005.1 of uncultured Bacteroidaceae bacterium. GTDB lineage: Bacteria > Bacteroidota > Bacteroidia > Bacteroidales > SM23-62 > CAZILN01. The sequence continues at coordinate 5,225 of CAZILN010000297.1, forward strand.
TTTTTTGGATATTTCGGCATCCGATTCTGAAAGGATCTTAAATTCAATGAGGGCTGATTCAGTATCATTTACCTTAAGATAGGAAAGTCCGAGATACCATCTTGCAGACCGGACGAGTTCTGCATTATCAGTAACAAGCACTTCCACCAGATAATCAATGGCAACATGGAACTGAGAAGTCCCCATGCTGCAAAGACCCGTATAGAAATGTGCCGTCTCCCTGAAAGGCCCGGATGTCAGGAAAGGCTCGAAGAGCATAGTTGCTTCTGTATAATTCCCGGATTCGTATACTTCAATGGCATGTATCAGCTTATTATCGGTGCGGGTAAGTTCAACCAGGTTTTCTGAATCCTCAAAGGCCATATAGAAGCTGATGTAGATTGTGTCCGGACTCAGTTTACTTTTCAGGGTATTCAACAGCAGTGGAATTGCAACTGCCAGCACCACTACAGCAGCGGCTGCATACCATAGCCTGCGAAGCCTGATGCCGGCAGGCCTGTCGATACCCTCACTCCCATATCTTCTTCTTGCATTTTCAAGTGTTGACCTGAGGCGCAGGTTTTCTTCTATCTCCTGCTGAGTCAGAACCTTCTGGCTGTAGGATTCAATATCCTCCGCGGCTTTCTTTTCAATGCCGGCTGACAGGTCTGCAGGATCCGTATCACGATCTTCAGAAAATAGTTCTTCCCCTGTTTTCTGTATCCTTAGGGCATCAGCAACCAGGACTGATAATTCCGGGTTTTCTGCCATCTCCTTCCTGAAACTTTCCAGTTCCTGTTCATCCATAAGGCCTTCGATATATCGCTCTATTTTTTCAGTATAATCCATCAGATATTTGTTTAAATTCCGGATCACTCCGCATCCTGCTGATAAGACTCTTCTTACATTTGTACTTCCTGTCCGCCGTATAGTGTTCACTACTATATCCCATGATCTCCATTATATCATTCAGGGATATTTTCTGAAAATGCAAACTCAGCAGTTTCTGGCAGTCCTTCGAAAGCTGTCTGAAATGACGTGTAAAAAGAATCTGCTTCTTTTCAAGACCTGGTTCATCCTGTTCAGGCTCACTGACCAGGTAATGTTCAGGCAGCTTATCAATACCCGTCTCCCTGTATTTTCGTAAGGAATGATACCAGAGGTTTTTACATATGGCGTACAAATAGGTTGAAAATGAACACGTTAACGCAATATCTCCATCTTTTATCTTATGCAGCAATATCTCCATAGCCTCCTGGAAAATATCCCAGGCTGCCTGGGTAGTCCCTCCTTTATTGATCACCATCCTCTCCACCATGCTGAAAAACTCAGTGTAGATATAATTGAGGATTTTCTGGTGACCCTGGGCCATCCCTTCCAGGATCTGATCATCAGAATATTGAGCTTTAGCTTTCATGAATGTCAGACATGAAAATCGCTTATTGATTAGAAATCCTCATATTTCAACTCCACATTGAGTATCCCCCTTGTTATCACCCAGCATTCATATTCACAGGATTCCGAAACATGTTTGGCCAGGATCTTATCACCATCTATAGCAATGATCTTCTTATCCCCTATCGTATATTCCGCCTTCACAGAATAATACCTGTCCAGGGCCACATATAATCTGAATTCCTCTCCGTAAGCAGTGTCAACCCATTCGATCGAATCCTCTTCAATGCTGCCGTTATAGATAATAAGCGGTACAGTATCAATCTCACCCACCCGGTAGGTCAGGTCAATTATCAGGTCGGCACTGTCCGGTTCCCATTCCATGCATTCACTGCAATCTACTGTTCCTCCCAGGTATTCGTCACAGGAAACGGAGATGGCTATTATCACGACCAGCAGCAGCATTGATTTGAATATGATCGGTTTCAGTATAGTCATCCGGGTATTTCTTTTAAAAGGAAGGTATATGTTTGGTATTGTATTTGTCCTTGGTCAGGTTAATGTAGAACCGAAAAGCCATGCTAAACCTGTGGGGGGAAAACTTATACACCTTATAATCAAGATACTCATATGATAAATTCATCTGGAAGAACTCGGATCGCCAGAAGACGCCCCCTGCGGGCACCAGGGCCACCAGGGATTCGGTATGAACATCTGAACCGCGATAATTGCTCCAGGAACGAACCACCCGTACAGCGGGCACTATCCCGAATTGATTCTCCCCATTCGTATAAATCCTGAGATTCCTGTCGAGTCCCAGGAAAATCATATGCCTGCGCTCCCAGTACTGAGTGGCATACAATTCATGCTCAACATCCAGCATCCTCATCCTTATCGGGCGAAACAGGTAACCTGCCTGCAGGCTGAAACCGGTTTTCTTCTCCTGAACACCCATGGCCTGTCCAAGCAGGAAGTCATTCCCGCTGAAATCCAGTTCTGTAGTCAGCAGAATATCGGATACCTCAGGGCTGCGATTTAGCCTGGCTCCGTTATTCACCAGGAACTCTGTCATCTCCTCATTTTTATTTTCACCTGCAATATCAAGAGAATTTCTGGAGGAGGACACTTTCTGATTGATATCTGCGCCACTCTCCAACAGTAATTCGACAATATCCTGGTGGCCGTTATCCACAGCCAGGGCCAGCGGGTTGAGCATGCCCTTATTGACCGCATGCACATCGGCTCCCCTGTCAATGAGCAGCCAGACCAGGTCATAATCCCCGTTCTGGCAGGCTATATGAAGGGCAGTAAAATCATTGTAATCCCTGGAATCTATATGCGCTCCCAGGTCTAGCAGGGCATCCACTGCTTCAAAATTCCCGAAACAGGCAGCCATAAGCAGGGGATTATTCCCAAACCAGTCCCTCTGGTTTATTGAGGCACCGTTCACCAGGCACAATTCAATGATATCAGGATAATTATACGAACTTGCATACATCAGGGCCGAGAGTCCGTTATAGTCCTTAGCATCCACATAAGCCCCGCTATCAATCAGCATTTCACAAATTTCATAGTCTCCTGTCTTTGCTGCGCTGATGAGTGCCGTTATTCCGTTATCAGGAACTGCGTTTACATCGGCTCCATGCCTGAGAAGATAATCCACAACATCCGGGAAACTGTTATGAGAAGCATACATAAGCGCAGAAACTCCTTCGCTGGTTACAACATTCGGGTCAGTCCCACGTGATATCAGCAGTTCAACGGCCGGAAGATCGCCATCATCGGCCGCCAGTATCAGGCTGTAGCCATCATCCCCAGGGACAAACCAGGAAGTATCAATAAATACTCCAGTAGTATCCGGCATTATATCGAGAGTATCAGGCACGCCCCAGGTTGTATCCATTGTAGTATAAGCAGTATCAATGATTTCTAAGAGGCTGTCTTCATGAGCAGGGGATTCATGTAATTCAGGCAGGTTGTCAATAACAATCAATAAGGTATCAGAATCAGCGGCAACAGTATCCTCCGGAGTTTCAAGTGACTCCATTATAACGCTAAGCGGATCTGCTTCCTGTGCATGAGATAATAAAAGAAAACAGGTCAGAAAGATAAATATAACTGTGATCCTTGGCATACAGAAATGGTTGAAGCTCCTCGCAGCAAGCTGCGAGGAACCTTCGATCCTTTAATATAATATTATTTTGCGCTCGCTAACCCCACAGCAAGCTGTGGGGAATGCGCTCGCAGGATTCAATAATTTCCGGCGCAAAAACCAGGCCAACCAGTCTAAAGATAATTATTTACTTCATATTTCTTTCAAGGATTTAAAACCTTTACCAATAACTTCCCTGGCATCAAATACTGTCAGGAAAGCTTCTGAATCAATGTCTCTTATAAACTTCTCCAGCAAAGCCAGTTCCCGCCTGCTGACACTGGTAAAAATAACCCGTTTGTCCTCCCTGTCGTATAAACCGGATGCATGCAGGAGGGTCCCTCCCCTGTTCAAATCGCTAATAAGTTTCTCCCTTATCTCTTCATAACGCCTGGAAACAATGAATAATGATTTATTATAATTAGCCCCTGTAAGTGTCGCATCTATGACTTTCCCGGTTATAAATATTACCAGCCAAGAATACAGAGGGATCCTCCAGTCACGAAAGGCAATAAGTCCCACCAGAACGATAACAGAATCAATATATATCAGCAGCTGGCCAATGGGTAATCTTGTATACTTTGCCATGATCATGGCAATGATATCCGATCCCCCGCTGCTTGCCCTGGATTTGAAAATCAATCCCAGACCGAAACCGATCAGCACTGCCCCAAAAATGCAGGATAATATAACATCTTCGGGTACTAATGCTTCTGTACCCCATATCCAGGTCTGGAGATCTATGAAAAATGAGGCTGTGAAAAATCCCAGGATGGTTTTTACACCGAAGCGCGGCCCCAGTATCTTTATTCCTATTATGGTCAGGGGGATGTTCATGATCAGCCCCATCACTCCCACAGGAAGTCCGGCCGGAGCAAAACGGAAAAATCCTTCAGTCAGGTAATGAATAACTATGCTTATACCGAAGACACCTCCCGGTACTATCCTGTGAGGAGTAATAAAAAACACATATCCGGCAGCCATAATAAAGGATCCTGCTAAAATCAGCGAATAGTTGATGAACCATTCCTTAGAGAATAATTTCTCTTTAGTGATGAATACCATAATAATAATTTTTACAGACCGGCCTGATGATGGCACGAGATTATAATACTTCCCAAAACTAGATATTTTTAGCTATATTCGGGCTGTATAATACATTCTTAGAGTAGAACTTTTTAACGAACTTCCCCGGGTAACTAATATTAAATGTTCAGGAATTATCTGCTGTCTTCTATAAGGAGCCTGATACACCAGAGGGGTATTACCGTAATAAATATTCTGGGACTGGCAATTGGTCTGACAGCCAGTGCACTTATAATTCTGTACATTATCCATGAACTCAGTTTTGACCGATTTCATGAAAACCATGAAAGGATATACCGCGTTGCAGTAAGAGGTGAGATATCAGGACAGCAACTGGATGTGGCAGTAACATCTCCTCCCTTCGGACCTGCTATGACCAGTGATTATCCGGAGATCGTTGATTATACCAGGATGGATTTCAGGGATCAGAAGGTACTGTTAAGTTTCGAAGAGCAGAATCACTATGTTGATGATGTTATTTTTGCGGATTCCAGCTTTCTTAAAATTTTCAGCATACCACTTCTTTCGGGTGATCCCCATACTGCCCTGCACGTTCCCGGATCAATCCTACTTTCGGAAACCACAGCCAGAAACTTCTTTGGTGAAAGAGATCCGGTTGGATCAGCCCTGACATATAATAATCAGGAAAACTTAACTATTACCGGAGTGTTTCAGGATTACCCCGAAAACTCCCATATGTCATTCAATTGCATGATATCCTTTTCCAGCATCCCGGCATGGAGAGGACAAGAATTCATGGATGCATGGGGTTCATTGGGTATATACACTTATATTCTGACCAGACAGGGATCCGATATTGATGAGCTTAAACGGAAGATCCCCGGTTTCCTGCAGAAATATATGGGTGAAGATATGGAGGGATCCAGCATAGTGTTTGAACCCTACCTGCAGAACCTGGCCGATATCCACCTGCAATCCAGTCTTATGGCAGAAATACAGCCAAACGGGAACATGACGAACATTTACACACTCTCGGCTATCATTATCTTTATCCTGATACTTGCCAGCATCAATTTCATGAACCTGTCAACGGCACGGTCGGCTAAGAGGGCACGTGAGGTCGGTATCCGGAAAGTGGTGGGATGCGACAGGACAAAACTCATTGTACAATTCCTGGGGGAATCAGTGCTGATCAGTCTAGTTTCCCTGGTCCTGACCATCTTCTTAATTGAGATCAGCCTGCCTGTTTTCAATAATATTACCGGGAAACAGCTGGACATGAATTACATTCTCAACTGGCAACTGAGTCTTGGCTTTATTCTGCTGGCAGTTATTATAGGTATTCTTTCAGGCAGTTACCCGGCTTTCTACTTATCCTCCTTCAAACCTGTTAAAGTCCTGCAGGGAAAAATAAAGGCAGCTTCTTCCAACAAGCTCCTGAGAAACATCCTGGTCTTTATTCAATTCACTGTTTCTGTTGCCCTGATGACCGGGACTTTCATCATATATAAACAACTGCAGTATGTTAATCAGAAAGAACTGGGATTCTCCAGGGAAAATGTCATACTGATATCTCTGCGGAACCAGGAAATCCAAGAAAAAGCAGCTATCGTAAAAGAGGGGTTTATGAACCTTCCCGGGATACAGGCCTGTGCGCTTACCAATGGCCACCCGGGTGGTGAACTGAGTGGTACTGGGTATTTTCCCGATGGATTCGGAGATACCGATCCCTGGTTAATCTTTGGCTTTGATGCTGATCCTGATTTCATAGAAAATACCATGAATATGAATATTATAGAGGGAAGGAATATTTCCAGGGATTTTTCTACTGACAGCACGGCAGTTCTGATTAATGAAACCCTTCTGGGAAAACTGGGATGGGAAGATCCTATTGGCAGGCTGATCCATGGTGACCGTGAGGATAAGATGTCATACAGGATTGTCGGTGTGATCAGGGATTTCCATAACCAGTCACTTCATGAAAAGATCAATCCTGTAATGATCAAATTCCTTACAGGAATGCCCAGGTATCTGCTTGTCAAAACAGAAAGTGAGAATGTGCCGGAGATACTTGAAGCCATGGAAGGGACCTGGAACACTATCAATCCTGAAACTCCCTTCGATTTCCAGTTTCTGGATGATAATTTTGAGCGATTTTATGATTTTGAACAGAAACTCGGCAGGATACTTACCTGGTTTACCTTCTTTGCCTTCTTCATTGCTGCACTGGGATTATTTGGCCTTTCCTCCTTTGCCGCAGAACAGCGAACCAAGGAGATCGGTATCCGGAAAGCCATGGGCTCATCTGTCACATCACTCATAATGATCCTGTCATGGGATTTTGCCAGGCCCATCCTCCCGGCCATACTCATATCCGCTCCCTTGACCTACTGGCTTATAAAAAGACTATATCTGCAGAATTTTGAATATCAGACGGATATTAATATCTGGATTTTCGTTTATTCAGGATTAGCCGCACTGCTGATCGCTTTGATAACCGTAAATCTTCAAATCACTAAAACAGCAACTTCTAATCCGGTGAATGCTCTCAGATATGAGTAGGAGGTGAACCGTCCCGGCACCATTCATGTGTAAGCCGGTTTATTCAATTTGCTTTTCGGCCCTTACATATTCATCAGGCGCCACAGGTTCAGGCAAAATATGCTGAATGCTTAAATCCCTGTTATACCTTATAATACATGTATACTTATTGACATTACCGCTATAATTATGCAACTGTATGAAATCATAGTCACCCATCATAGGATGAGAAGCAGTCCTGTTAAGTTCGAATATTAGGTTCCTTCCGTGCTCGGTAACCAGGGGACAGAAATATAGCATAATGTCATAAGCCAGCATACTGATATTATACCCCCTCGAGCTGATCCGGTATGGTTCAGCCTTATAGGCCCTCTTATGTTTCTGCAGGTAATTTTTTACTGCTTGACTTTCATAGTCCACAAAAAATGAGGTGAAATAGTGAAGCTGGAGCTGGTGAAAATATTCAAGGTCGATACTCCTGAACCTTTGCCAGTTGGGCATACCAAATACTTTTATATCATATTCATCCAGAAGAAAGTAGAGTCCCGTAAGAATATTACTTACTTCACCTTCTTCTATGGACGGGATGATTATTATGTTTTCTGTATCCCTGGTCAGTGTATGATAGTAAACCGATGGAAGGCTGTCATTGATGATTACTTCCTTGAACAAAACCTCATCCAGAGGAACCTTTTCGGATAGATTTGCCAGTATTTCATTCTTAAAAAACTGCGTACGCGCCATATCCAGGCTGTCTCCGTTATGGATATAAACCAGCGTCCGGTCAAAATAATCCGACAGATAAGCTGCATATTGCTGCAACTGTACGGTTGATGAAGGGGGAACCTGTACCAGGAAGGGATTGGAATAAATAAGTTCATCAGAAGCATAGAAGGGACTGATCATAGGGATCCTGTGCCTCCATGAGTAATCCGATAAGATCTCAACATTCCTTGGGTCAACCGGTCCAATTATCAGATCAAGTCCGGAGATGTCAATAGAATCCAGCAGGTGATTCAGGATATCAGGATTTTTATCAGTGTCATGCACCCATAGATTAATGGAGATCCCTGTCTGCCTGAGAGAATCCATTGCCAGCAGTATCCCTTCATAAAATTCAAGAAAGGCAACAGTCATAGGATTCAGTACGGGTGGCTCTTCCTCTTCAACTTCCTCACCTTCCTCTTCTTCAAACATAAGTGAATCCACCGGTTCTTCTTCTGCCTGTTCCTGCCAGTGCAGCAGCAAGGGAAGGAATAATCCAATATCGATAGTCCCTGTAATTGAATCCTGCGCTATGCTGTCCATAAATGAACATTCCCGCAATAATGCTGTCCAGCGCTCCCTGAATAAATCAAGGCTGTCAATATCGATAGTGTCATGAAAGGGCTCAAAAAAGGCACTGTCCCCAGCCACCTCAGGTTCCCGTGATACAGGTATCTTTATGTATTCATCGTATTTAAGTTCCCCCCATAACAGTTTCTGGTTCAGTTCCTTAATTTCTTCTTCACTTACATTATACAACCTCGACAGGCCGTAGAGTGTTTCACCCTCCTCAACCAGGTGATAAACAAAGCTGTTATCACTGAACTCTTTTTCCTTTATTTCTCTTTCTATCTTTGGTATCTTTATAACCTGGTTTATCTGAAGCTCGCTGTACTTAACCTCCGGATTATGATCTCTAATGTCACTGATAGTAATATTATACTGCCTGGACAGTGAGTACAGGGTCTCCTCCTCTTTGATGATATGAAAAATATACTCATCCGATTCCAAAGTGAATTCCTGTTCATCAACCACAGGCTCGGCCGGGATCTTAAGTACCATGCCGGTACGCAGCCCGGCGAAAACATCAGGGTTTTCAACGGCAATAAGCTTCTCAGTAACATTATAGGCCCTGCTGATGGAATACAGGGTCTGCTTTTCTTTTACAATATGGATATAGTAGATCTTACCTTCGAGGATGACCTTATCTTCGGATCTCTTTACCGGGACCGGCTCATCCTGTGCTTGTAGCATCTCACCTGAAAGACCCAGTATAAAAACAAACAGTATGTAGGGTATTCTTATCGCCAAGGTATTATTTCATCTCTGACAGGAAAGTATCTACGTTTTTCTGTATCCTGCCGATAACATTACTGTAATCTACTTTGTGGAAACGTTCGCCTGTAATCGTTTCGTATAATTCAATATAACGATCAGTGACCTGATTCACAAAGGCATCAGGCATATCAGGCATTACCTGTCCGGCCAAACCCTGAAAATTTCTTTCCATCAGCCATTCACGTACGAATTCCTTGGAAAGTTGCTTTTGTCCGGCATTATTTTTCTGTCTCTCTTCATAACCGTCTGCATAGAAATACCTGGAAGAATCCGGGGTATGGATCTCGTCGATAAGCAGGAGCTTCCCATCTTTAATACCAAACTCATATTTAGTATCCACGAGGATAAGACCTTTCTCTGCAGCCATTTCTGTACCCCGCTGGTACAAGAGCCTTGTATACTTTTCAAGTAATTCATAATCTGCCAGGCTCATAATACTCCTTCTCAGTATATCTTCTTTCGAGATATCCTCGTCATGACCTTCTTCGGCTTTTGTTGCAGGGGTCACAATAGGTTCAGGAAACCTGTCATGTTCCTTCATCCCTTCAGGAATAGGAACAGCGCATATTTCCCTCTTACCGGATTTATATACACGCCATGCATGCCCGGTCAGATAGCCGCGAATCACCATCTCGACCTTGATTGGCTCAGCAAGATGCCCTACAGTCACATTCGGATCAGGTGAGGCAATTTTCCAGTTTGGTACTAGGTCTGAAGTGGCATCAAGGAATTTCCCGGCAACCTGGTTCAGCACCTGTCCCTTATAAGGTATCCCCCTGGGCAGGATGAAATCGAATGCCGATATCCTGTCCGAAGCTACCATTATCAGGTATTCGTCATTGATGGTATATACATCCCTGACCTTACCATTATAAACTTTTGTTAATCCGGCAAACTTGAAATTTGTTGAAGTAATTGCTTTATCGCTCATAATTGTAAATTAATTTAATTTCAAACAACATTTAATTTGCTATTACATAACTTCGTGATGTGAGATAGCAAATTAATTGTTGTTATTATTTGGGTTAGGTTAAACAATATTTTATTTATAGGTACATAACTTCGTGATGTGAGACTGTAAATCAATTATTGTCTTCATATGGTTTAGTATTAGATTAAGCAATAACTAAAATGCAATCTGATATCACGTAGTTATATAATTGCATTTCATTTACTGGTATTATTATCGTGTTTCTTATAAGCTTCAACAATATGTTTCACCAGTTTATGCCGGATGATGTCCCTGGTGTCAAAGTATACAAATGACATACCATCAATTCCTTCAAACAGCCTGATACCCTGAAGTAGTCCTGATTCCCCCGCATTAGGCAGATCAATCTGGGTAATGTCCCCCGTGACTATGAAGCGTGCATTCTGACCCATGCGGGTCAGGAACATCTTGAACTGATTTGTGGTGGCATTCTGGGCCTCATCGAGTATTACAAAGGCATTACCAAGGGTACGCCCGCGCATAAATGCAAGCGGAGCGATCTGTATGGTTCCGTCATCCAGGAAGATCTTCAGTTTTTTCGAAGGTATCATATCATCCATGGCATCGTACAGGGGCTGAAGATAGGGATCAAGTTTTTCTTTGTAATCCCCCGGGAGAAAACCCAGTCTTTCGCCGGCTTCCACAGCCGGCCTGGTGAGAATTATTTTTTTTACTTCTTTGTATTTCAGTGCTTTAACTGCCAGGGCGATGGCTGTATAGGTTTTACCTGTTCCAGCCGGACCAATGGCGAAGACCAGATCATTTTTCGAACTCTCCTTTACCAGTTTTTTCTGATTTATTGTTTTGGCCCGTATCGGTTTGCCATTATTTCCGTATAAGAGTACGTCCCGTGTGGCCATTTCAGTGGACAGGACCTCCATACCATTCCCATGCAACAATTCATCCACCTGGTCCTCGATTACCTCATCGGTGCGCTGCAGGTAATCTGTCAGCTGATTAATTATGGTTTCGAAAGCCTCGAGCTCCCCGGCTTCTCCCTGCACCTTTAACTGGTCTCCCCTTGAAATGATCTTTACTTTGGGGAAGATTTTAACCATTTTATCCAACCTCACGTTATTAATTCCCAGCAGTTTTACCGGATCGACTCCTTCTAAATATATTACTTTCTCGATCATACAATTATCATAATAATCATTACTTTTGGGATATACAAATTAAGTCGTTTTTTTTTAGTTTTCAATGAGAAAAACCTGCCCCTCCTGCTGTTTTAAGATATGCCAATTATTACATTAACAACAGACTGGAAAGCAAGCGATTATTATGTTGGGTCAATCAAGGGAAAGATCCTGTCATTGTGTCCCGGATCCACTATCATAGATATTACTCATCAGATCCCAGCCTTTAATATCAACCAGGCAGCTTTTGTCATAAGAAATTGCTATTATAATTTTCCACCGGCCTGTGTACACATTGTTGCCGTTAATTTGGAAGGAGGAAAAGACCGGCCCTATCTGGCAATAGAATACGACGCACATTATTTTATAAGCACGGATAATGGAATTATCGGACTGATCTGCAACAATCCTCCTGAAAAGATTATCAGGATTAGCGCCAAAGATACTGACAGCAGCTTTGCCGGATTTTCAGTTTTTGCCGAGACCGCCTGTAAACTGGTATCCGGGGAAAAGATTGAATCCCTGGGTGATCCTGTTACCGAATACAAGAAAAAAATACCCATACGGGCCACTATTGAAGAGTCTGTAATTAACGGTAGTATCATTTATATCGATTCATTCAGGAATGCTATCAGTAATATCTCAATGGACCTTTTTGAAAGGATAGGAAAAGGAAGGCCCTTTGAGATCTATGTACAGAGCAATCATTATATAATTAAAAAGATCAATAGCTTCTATCAACAGACCACTCCGGGAGAGATCCTGGCCCTCTTTAATTCCATAGGATTACTGGAAATAGCTATTAATAACGGCAATGCTGCTGATCTCCTTAACCTGTCTGTCAACTCCAGTATCCGGATAAAATTTCAGGATAAGTGATTCACCAGGGAAATGAATGAATCGAACAGGAGAAATTCAGAACTGTGAATTACGCGAGCGCATTGGCTTCGCCGAGCTCGTAAACTCGGTTCTCCGAAGCTCTGCTTCGGGGTTAGCGAGCACAAATAAAAATAGACAATTAATCGATGATTGGCTTCGCCGAGCTCGCAAGCTCGGTTCCTCGCAGCTCTGCTGTGAGGAGAGTCAATCTGCGGGAATAGTATAAAATATTTAATTACAAAAATTTAAAGCTGTGAATACCATAGATAAAAAGCTTGAAGCATTCAGGAAACTTCTCGAAATAATGGATGAATTGCGTATTAAATGCCCATGGGACAGAGCTCAGACAAATGAATCACTCAGGAACCTCACTATTGAGGAGTGCTACGAACTGGCCGATGCTGTATTGGACGATAATCCGGATGAGATAAAAAAGGAACTGGGTGATCTCTTACTTCATATTGTATTTTACGCTAAAATAGGATCAGATAATAATGAATTTGACATAGCTGATGTGATTACTGCCCTTAATGAGAAACTTATATACCGGCATCCTCATGTCTTTGGTGACATCAGCGTCAGTCATTCAGATGAAGTAAAGAAGAACTGGGAAGAATTAAAGATGAGGGAAGGAAGGCT
>CAZILN010000298.1:0-1549 GCA_964540005.1 uncultured Bacteroidaceae bacterium
GCCCTGAATGTTATAATGAATTACCGGATGACCAGGAGGTTAAGCTATTCGTTTAATTTTGTATACAATACAGGCCGGCCGGTAACCTATCCTGCATCAATTTATTACATGAAAAACCAGGAAGTAGTATATTTTTCAGCAAGAAATGCCAGCCGCCTGCCTGATTACCTGAGGGCAGATCTTTCCATCAACCTTGAAGGAAATCTCAAATCGAAGAAAAGGGTTCACAGCTATTGGATGATCAATATTTATAACCTGACCGGGAGGAAGAATGCGTATTCTGTTTATTTCAGGTCTGAGTATGGTATAACCAAGGGATATAAGATGTCTGTGTTCGGGACCCAGATCGTAACATTATCATGGAACTTTAAATTTGGAAACTATGCCAGCGAGTAGAACGATCCTGATCATGCTGTTGCTTGCTGTCCTGTTGCCAGGTTGTGTGGAACCTTATACCCCTGAAATAAAGGGAAGCAAGGAATTACTGGTTGTGGAAGGCTTGCTGACAGATCAGCCCGGAGACCAGTACATATACGTTACGCGTTCATCTTCGTTTAATAATCCCATACAAATCCCTCAGGCAGAGTGCCTGGTATGGGTAATTGATGACAGGGGAAACAGTTATGAGTTTACAGAGGAGGAAGCCGGTGTATATAAATGCTGGATGGCTGAATCACAGCTTAAGATGGGAATTGCTTACCAACTGATCATCCAGACAGCTGAAGAGAAGCAGTATGAATCTGATTTGGAGTTCCTTACAGATACCTGCCCACCCATAGACAGTGTTTACTATGAGACAGAATATAGAGAAACCTCGGATCCTTACGCCCCGCTGAGAGGTTTACAGTTCTATATAGATCTGGATGCCCATGAATACAAAGCAAACAATTACTACTGGGAGTTGATAGAAACATGGGAATATCATTCAGTCCACGATATTCAGTATTATTATTTTGACAGTACATTATTTGCAATGCCGGATCCGGCTTTATATTATAACTGCTGGCAAACAAAAAGTGTGGGCAGTATTCATACCGCATCGACAAAACATCTGTTCAGTAACACCCTGAGCAGACATCCCCTGCACTTCGTTTCTGATAATACCAACCGTTTAAAATTCAAGTACAGCTTGCTGGTAAGGCAGTATTCACTGAACGATGTTGCTTTTGAGTACCTGGATCAGATGAGAAGTCAGGGCCAGGAGAGCGGGGGCCTGTATGAAAAACAACCTTCCCAGTTAAGCGGGAATATCAGGAATATCAACGATCCTGATGAAGTGGTGCTTGGATTCTTCAATGTTTCGTCAACATCAGAAAAACGGATCTTTGTCTCTAATGTGCGGGGACTTCGTTTCAGTACACCGTATTGCAAACTTGATACCATTGACAGTATTGAAGTTTTCCCAAGTGTGGTTAATAAACCGATTTACCTGATATCTGTTGCGGAGATGCAAATGGGTCCCCCTTACGCTTATGGTACTGGCATATGTTTTGACTGCACTACTTATGGAGGAACAATTATCAGACCGGATTACTGGGAATAGCATGAA
>CAZILN010000299.1:0-26540 GCA_964540005.1 uncultured Bacteroidaceae bacterium
ATCAGGACCATGGTCCCGGAACTGATTGTTGAAACCTGGAAGGATATCATGCCCGAAGCCAGAATGTATACCGAGATGATGGATTTTTACCTGATGATATTTATGGTGATCATTCTGCTCGCACTGGGTTTCGGCATTGTCAATACCATGCTGATGGCTGTACTTGAAAGGATCAAGGAACTGGGAATGCTGATGGCCATAGGGATGAATAAAACCAAGGTGTTCACTATGATCATGCTTGAGACTATTTTCCTTGGATTGACCGGGGCTGTTATAGGCATGATCATCAGCTACCTTGTTATAGTATATACCGGGCACAAGGGAATTGACCTTTCCAGTCTATACGGGGAAGGTTTTAATGCAATAGGATTTGATGCCATCCTGTATCCTGCAATGAGTTTCGGATCTTTTGTCCAGGTAACCCTGCTGGTCATACTGACAGGCATAATCGCGTCCATATATCCTGCGCGCAAGGCCATAAAACTGAAACCGGCTGAAGCCATACGGATCGATATGTAAGAAGTATAAGATAAAACAATAAAATATAATATCATGAAAGTCATAGAAGTTAAAAACCTGGAAAAAATTTACAATGAATCCGATGTAGACGTTCATGCCATACGTGGCATTGACCTGAGTTTTGAGGCAGGAGAATTCGCTGCAGTTGTCGGTCCCTCAGGTTCGGGCAAAACAACCTTGCTGAATATGATAGGTGGCCTTGATAAGGCTACTGAAGGTGTGGTTATGATCGACGGAACCAATATAGGTGAATTGAAATCTTCTAAAATGATTGATTTCCGGCTTAACAATATTGGATTTGTTTTCCAGGCCTATAACCTTATCCCGGTACTGACTGCCAAAGAAAATGTTGAGTTCATCATGCACCTGCAGGGCAGGCCGAAGTCAGAACGCGAAAAAAGAACAATAGAACTGCTGGAAGCAGTAGGATTAGGTGACCGAATGAATGCCAGGCCTTCCAAACTGTCGGGCGGACAGCAGCAGCGTGTTGCTGTTGCCCGGGCCCTGGCATCCAAACCGCAGTTTATCCTGGCCGATGAACCCACAGCCAACCTTGACTCTAAATCTGCCGAGGTCCTTCTGGACATCATGGAGAAATTAAACAAGGAGGAAAACGTCACCTTTATTTTTTCCACTCACGATGCCCGGGTGGTTAAAAAAGCCAGGAGGGTTATTACCATTGAAGACGGGAAAATACTTAGTGATGAAGTAAAATGAAATCGCGCTGCTGCATATTCCTGTTCCTGATTTTTTTCCCTTCAGCGACCATTTTTGCTCAAAATGATAATAGCAAGTTTTCCCTGAATGGCTATATCACCAGCATGCAATCTGTCATGTTCCAGGATATTGATAAGAACTGGATAGCAGACAATCTGTTACACAACCGCCTGAACGCATCCTGGTATCCCTCAGATAATATAAACGCCAGCTTTCAATTAAGGAACCGGTTGATTTTCGGCGAGACCCTTAAATACACACCTGGATATGTGGATAATACTGCCAAAACTGGCGGCTGGATAAATCTGTCAGCTAACCTGGCTTCAGGTGATTCATATGTGCTGAACACCACTGTCGACCGCCTCTGGTTCCAGGCAACTACAGGCAAACTGGTTACCACAATAGGCAGGCAGCGGATAAACTGGGGTCAGAACCTTGTCTGGAACCCTAATGATATATTCAATGTGTATTCTTACTTTGATGTGGATTATCCGGAAAGACCAGGTAGTGATGCTATCAGGCTGCAGTTATATCCGAACTTTACCTCAACGGCTGAAATAACTGCCAAGGTGGACAGCGGGGATAATGTCACTGCAGCAGCCCTCTACCGGTTCAATAAGTGGAATTATGACATTCAACTATTGGGCGGTATCCTGAACAGCGAGGATTATGCCGCCGGAATGGGCTTCTCGGGAAATTTGAAAGGAGCGGCTCTGCGTGGTGAAATAACCTGGTTCAGGTCAATAGAAGACTTTAATGATACCTCGGGATATATTATGACCTCTCTGGGCATGGATTATGTCCTGCAGAATTCGCTGATGATCCAGTTTGAATTCCTTTTCTCAGATCTTCCTGCAGATATGCAGGGATTCCAGGAATTTTATTCCGGGCCTCTTTCCGTTAAAAACCTTGCCTTTACTAAATACTCGGTATTCGGGGCAGTCTCATATCCTGTCAATCCTATACTCCAGGGAACACTGGCTGCAATGTACTTTCCAAAATTGGAAGGCTTCTTTGCAGGTCCTTCCCTCTCATACAATTTAAATGACAATATTGATCTCAGCCTGTTTCTGCAATATTTCTCAGGAAAAATAGAACAGGCTCCCTCCAATGATAAAGTCAGGCAGAACCTGACCTTCGGTTTTCTCAGGCTTAAGTGGAATTTTTAGGGGATTGTCGTATATTGAACTTCCATAAATTTTTTATACAACTATAAAATGTCAGCCATGAGAAATGCACTTTTACGGGCAGGGATGATAACATCCCTGGTATTATTTTCATTACTTTGTCAGGGATTAAACCATCAAATACAAGCCGCTGATATGAAAACTGTTGATGAAACGGCTGATGAACCCGGACTGGTTGTTTTGTGGACCAGTGGCGACCGGGAGGTGGCACTGAAGATGGTATTTATGTATACATTAAATGCCAAGAGGAATGAATGGTGGAAAGATGTTACCTTTATTGTATGGGGACCATCTGCCAAGCTTGTCAGCGAGGACAAGGAAATTCAGGAAGGCATTAAAGGCATGAAGGAACAGGGAATAGTCCTGGAGGCCTGCAAGGCCTGCTCTGACATGTATGGGGTCACTGAGGATCTGACAGGACTCGGAGTTGATGTGAAATGGATGGGGGTGCCCCTGACAGAATACATCAAGGGGAATTATAAGGTCCTGACTTTCTGATGCAACATATGAATATCATCTCAAATTATCTCCTGTCTGCCTTCCGGAATTTTCTGAAAAACAAGGCTTTTTCCGTATTTAACCTCCTTGGTTTATCGATAGGTATTGCCGCCTGTTTATTAATACTCCAGTTCATCACCTATGAGCGGAGTTATGATAAATTCCATGCCGGTAGTGAGAATCTGTACAGGGTCAGATACGACAATTATCGTAGTGGTGAGCTTGAATTCTCATGCGCTGCAGCTGTCCCCGCTGTTGGTCCGGCTATGAAAGAAAATTTCCCGGAAGTAATTGATTATGCCTGGGCTTTCCCTATCGATGGTATTATTACGCATAAGAACATTAACTACAGGGAAAACAAACTGCAGATAGTAACCCCCTCCTTCTTTAAGATCTTTTCATGGGACCTGATTACCGGAGATACCTCCACTATATTAAAAGATCCCTATACAGCAGTCATTACGGAGTCTACTGCAAGAAAATACTTTGGTGATGAGGACCCTATAGGTAAGGTAATGGAATGGGAAGGGGAGTATTCTTTTACTGTTACCGGGGTATGCAGGGATGTCCCAGAGAATTCTCACCTGAAATTCAGTATGGTCTTTTCCGCAGAGACCCTGCATGAACTTTCTGATGGTGGTTCCCGGACTGCCTGGGGGTGGTATGATTTCAACACTTATATTCAGTTGAGAGAAGGGACTGATCCCCTGGTTTTCCAGCAAAAATTTGATGAATGGCTGCTTGAAAACAGAAAAGAGGAATGGGATAAATACAATGCCCGGCAGGTTTTTATACTTCAGCCCATAGAAGACATTCACCTGCATTCCGATCTTCTCCAGGAATCCGAACCGGAAGAGAACGGAGACTTCTTTGCAGTACTGACCCTTTCAATTATTGCCCTGGCCATCCTGATAATCGCCTGGGTCAATTATATTAACCTGAGTACCAGCAGGGCAATGGAAAGAGCTATGGAGGTTGGCCTCAGGAAAATGGTGGGTGCGCTGCGCAGTCAACTGATCAGGCAGTTCCTTCTTGAATCCATCCTGCTGAACATCATTGCAGCCGGCTTATCCATCCTGATCGTAATCCTTCTGCTTCCGTATTTCAACCAGCTGACCGGAAGGCAGCTTTCATTTGAATTATTCAGTGAAATCCGTTTCTGGGCGGCTTTATCAGGATTGTTTCTTCTTGGTGCACTGCTCTCGGGCTTATACCCGGCATTTGTACTTTCGAGTTTTAAACCTGTTGAGGTGATCAAGGGCCGGTTCAGTAATACCGGTACGGGGATCATTATGAGAAAAATGCTGGTTGTTTTCCAATTTACTGCCTCGGCCCTCTTTATCGCCGGTACTCTTTTTGTTTACCTGCAACTTCAGTTCATGCGTAAACAGGATCTCGGGGTAAATATAAATCAAACCCTGGTTCTTAAAGGACCCGGTGTTGCAATTGATACGACATTCAATGAGAAGTTCAGAACCTATAAAAATGAAATAACAAAAATAGCATCCATTCAGAATCTGACCGCCTCCACCAATGTGCCGGGTGATGAAATTTTCTGGGCAAGCGGGATCAGGCGAATTGATGAAGATGAAAACAGCGGAAGGATTATATATATAATTGGTATGGACCACGATTATATCCCCGCATTCGGGATCAAACTCCTGGCTGGCAGGAATTTCTCGGATGAATATGGAGCCGAAGAGCTATCTGTAATAATTAACGAGGGAGCAGTCGGTTTGCTTGGATATGAGTCCATTGAAGATGCCGTTGGGCAAAAGGTTCAATTCCATGGCGAAGAACGTACTATTGTTGGCGTAATTGATAATTATCACCAGATGTCTCTGAAGCAGACGCCTATCCCGTTAGTATACAGATATTTACCCGCTAATCGTACTTTTTTTGCGATGAAAGTCCATACCGAAGGACTCGATCAGACCATTGAACAATTAAGAGATTCCTGGAATGAATTCTTCCCGGGAAACCCATTTGACTATTTTTTTCTGGATGACTTCTTTAACAGGCAATACCGCATCGAAAAGCAGATCAATGTGGCGGCAGGTACCTTCGCATTTATTGCAATAATTATTGCCGTCCTCGGATTATTCGGACTTTCCTCCTATTCAACCCTTCAAAGAACAAAAGAGATAGGTATCAGGAAGGTCATGGGGGCAAGCATAAACAGGATATTACTGATACTGGTCAAAGAATCACTTATATTAATCATAATATCCCTGGTCTTATCTGTTGTTCCGACTGTACTGATCATTAATTCCTGGTTGGAGCAGTATCCTTATCAGATAGAGATACACGGATGGGTATTTGTCCTGACCGGAGGAACAGTTATTGTATTTGCCATGGCAGCTATTGCCTATCAGACCATAAAAACTTCTCTTCAGAATCCGGCGGAATCCCTGCGTTACGAATAAGGCAGCCGGCACTGATATCCGGAGGATGAGATCCCCTCAAAAATCTGTATGAGTTCAGCCCTCGGCTATTTTATCTATATTTGATTCCCTACATATAATGATAAATGTTCCAGATATCCCTCTATATTATTCTCTCTCTTACTGCCATCACGGCTCAGCCTGAATATAATCTTCCTGTTTTCACCTACATCAACGATGGAGATATTGAATCCCTGGCTGAGTTTTTGTCCAACCATGATATAAATGACACATACGGTCTGGACGATATTAATTTACTTACTTATTCCATCCTTACTGAACAGGATAAAATAGCAGAATTCCTGCTTGAAAAAGGAGCAGATATCAATCAAAAATACCTGGGCAGTCCTCCTCTGATTACAGCCGTCCTTCAGAATAACCTTAAGATAATCAGACTATTAAAGAATGCTGGAGCTGACCTGAATGCAACTGATTCTAAGGGCAGCTCAGCCCTTATCCATGCCGCCAGTACCGGCAACCTTCCAATTTCCAGGTACCTTGTCCGTAAAGGTGCAAACCTCCACTTCAGGAATCCGGATAATGACAGGGCTTATGATATGGCAGTAAAGTCCAATTCCCCTGAAGTGGCTAACTACCTGCGCGATAAGTTTGAGAAAACCCTCCCTGATATGAGTGATGGCCCTTTCGTCAGATGGAAGAGGAACGATAAAATTTTAAGTTTTTACCTGGTTCTTGATTCTACCAAACAGATAGCCAGAAAAGTAAAACAAAGTATACGGGCCAGCTCGGAACCTTATTTACTCAGGGGATCTGGTAATGATACCAATACATATACCTTATATAAAAATTCTGATATATCCCCTGCCGAAATTACCGGGGTCAATAAGATACTCGTCATGGGTGATACTCATGGCGGATATGACAGCCTGCTGCTTTTTCTGAGGAAAAACAGGATCATTGATGACCAAAGGCATTGGATCTGGGGCAACGGACACATGGTGTTACTGGGAGATATATTTGACCGGGGGGAAAATGTAACCCCCATCCTCTGGCTGGTTTATCAGTTGGAAGCCCAGGCCAGGGAACAGGGCGGATGTGTCCATTTCATCCTGGGCAACCATGAAATAATGAACTTATTGGGAAATAATACTTATATAGCTGACAAATATTATTATCTGGCAAAGAAAATGAATATATCCTATTCATGGTTGTTTAATAAGCATACAGTACTGGGAAAATGGTTGCGGACACGGAATACCATAATTAAAATAGATGATAAATTATTTGTGCATGCCGGGATCTCACCCAGGCTTGCATTTTCTGGTATGAGCATTGATGATATAAATAACAGGGTAAGGTGTCTGATCAATCATCCTAAACAAAATCCATCAACCGATGCAACTGAAAAATTACTTCTTGGTTATAATGGGCCGTTCTGGTACCGCGGCTACTTTGAAAGTTCCAGGCACTATACCCGGGCAAGCTACAAGGAAGTCAAACAGATCCTTGAGGTATACAATGTTTCCGCTATAATGATAGGGCACACAAATGTAAAAGCGATCTCTCCGCTGTATAATGCACAGATTTTCTCCTTAGATGTTCCTTTTTATAATATGGAATATTCCATCAGTGGCCTGCTCATTGAAAATGATATCATTTATCTGTTAAGCACTTCAGGAGAAAAAGTTAAAATGAAATAATTATTTTCCGGCTATTACTCCGCCTGCAATTTCTCCGGAAATTAATGCCGGGGGCACACCCGGACCCGGAACAGTCAGTTGTCCGGTAAAATACAAGTTTGAAACTTTTCTGCTCTTCATCCTTGGTTTAAGGAATGCAGTCTGCATCAGGGTATTGGCTAAGCCGTATGCATTACCCTTAAATGAATAAAAGTCTTCAATAAATTTACTGTGCCCGTATACATTCTTTGTCACTACATGTTTCCTGATAGCTTCACCGGTAAATTTTTCAAGCTTATTAATCGTATACTCATAGTATTTCTCCCTTATTTCAGCTGTATCTGACAATCCCGGGGCAAGGGGAATCATTATGGCCAGGTTTTCATGTCCCTGCGGGGCAACACCCGGATCAGTTTTCGAAGTACAGGCAATATATATGACCGGATCCTCCGGCCACCTGGGATTAGTATATATAGTGTCAGCATGTGCATCAAAATCCACATCAAAAAACAGGTTATGGTGCAACAAAGCGGGTAGTTTCTTATCGATTCCAATGTAGAACATCAGTGCTGCAGGTGCCAGTATCCTTTTATTCCAGTAAGCCGGGGAATAAGTTCTGGCCTGCCTGGGTAAAATATTCTGTTCAAAATGATGATAATCACCACTTGCTACTAAAATATCTGTTTCAATTGCATTTTTACCGACACTGAAATCCCGCACTTTCCCCTTTTCTATTCCAATGCCATCAACTTCAGCCTTGTAATTGAATCTGACACCCATTGATTCGGCCAGTTCCACCATCCCTTCTACAATCCTTACCATTCCTCCCTGCGGATACCATGTTCCCAGCACCATATCAGCATAATTCATAAGACTGTAAAGGCCAGGAATCTTACCCGGCAATCCCCCGAGGAACAGGACAGGAAATTCAAGTAACTGTACAAGACGTCTGTCTTTGAAACGTTTACGGATACTGCCGGAGACAGATCCCAGTAAATTCAACCTCATCAGATCCCACATGATGCCGGGCCTGACATACTGCAGTGGCGACAGTCCCGGGACCCGCACTACTTTCCTCATAGCTGTCCGGTAACTAAATCCGGCCTTCCCCAGGTATTCCCTTAGCCTTGCTCCTGATCCCTTTTCAATGGTTTCGAATTTTTCAATATTCTTTTCCAGATCTGCATGAACATCGATGTAATCCGATTCAGAATAAAATACACGGTATCCCGGGTCCAGCCTTATTAATTCATAAAAATCAGAAGGCTTTTTACCGAATGCACTGAAATAAGCCTCATATACATCGGGCATCCAGTAAAAGCTTGGGCCCATATCGAAGATGAATCCTTCTTTTATTAATTGCCGCGCACGCCCACCGGGAACTGCATGTTTTTCATATACACCTACCTTAAAACCATATTTTGCCAGGTACGTGGCGGTAGAAATACCGGATATTCCCGCTCCTATAACTGATACATTTTTCATTTCTTGCAGAAATTTAACTAATTATTCCATTAAATTGCCAGGAATCAGTTAAATCTCAAGCATGCTGATACGCAAATTCTGTATATTCGTTTTTCAATAACATCAAGCATATGCGAGCCGTCATACAAAGAATCAGAAATGCCAGCGTAAGCATAAAAGATGAAACTACAGCAGCTATCGGCCAGGGCCTGCTGATCTTCCTTGGTATAGAAGAGAATGATATGCTGGATGATATTGAATGGCTGAGTGGTAAAATATCCCGGCTGAGAATTTTCCAGGATGCTGCAGGTCTGATGAACCTGTCTGTTCAGGATATTAAGGGAGATGCCCTGGTTATCAGCCAGTTCACACTGCATTCCAGCACAAAGAAAGGCAACCGTCCCTCATTTATTAAAGCAGCAAAACCGGAAATTGCCATACCCCTGTATGAAAAATTCATACAGCAGCTGGAAAATGATATACCCGGTTCTGTAAAAACAGGAAAGTTTGGAGCCTGTATGCAGGTATCACTGCTCAATGATGGTCCGGTCACTATAATAATTGATACTAAAAACAGAGAATAATACAACTGGCAACAAGCAATGAAATAATCACCAGGCCGCGTGTATTTCATTGGTATGAAATTTATTACAGGGAATGTCTGCAAATAATCATAAAAACCATAACAATCCCATCCATTACTCTTCTGAGATGCCTGGACAGATGCCACAGGACACATCAGTTGTGCTAAACCTGAATGACAGTGCTGTCACCAGGGACAATAACCTGGTGTACGATACCACCAGCACAAAAATGGCTCCCGTATCAAGGTTCACAAACGATCAGATTGATTCTATTTTCATGATAACTGACCGCCGGCAGCACGAAATTGACTCTGCCAGGGCAGTTGAAGAAGCAACATATACCAGGCCTGAACGAATAATTACACCCATATATATAGACAGGGAAAAGGTACCGTATAACCTGAATAAAGAATATCAAAGTATCAGCAGCACATTTCATTTCATGGAACACCTGAGGGAAAAACACTATTCCCTGAAAGATACTCAGAAAGCTGTTTTCATAGAAACGGGACCAGAAAACGAAGCATCAGCTATCATCAGCGAAACAACCCATTCAGATGGTACCGGAAAAGAAGTGGCGGAATTTGGCAGAACCGGTAATCCCGGTTGGTTACTGGCTGCCATCATATTGATATTAATATTGATAGCCTGGCTGAAATTGTTTTATAATAAATTCTTTGACCAGACCCTTCATGCATTGTATAATTACCAGTTATCTGCCAAGGTTTTGCGAGATCAAAATATATTTTCAAGAAGGGTAGCTTCGGTGCTGAATTTCAATTTTATCATAAACCTTGGCCTATTTTGTTTCCTTGTTTCGAATTTTTACGGCATTTCAATTTTTTCCGGCAGCAGTTTCCTGAGGTATATTGAATTATGCATGTTAATTGCAGGATTCCTCCTTGCCAGGTATATCATTACCCGTCTGACAGGCTTGGTATTCAACCAGGATCAGCTGTTTAAGGATTATATTCATCAGATCCTTATCGCTTATAAAAGCCTCGGTGTATACCTGATCCTGATCATCATCGGCCTGGCTTACAGTCCGGATGAAATGAAAATCTACCTGGTTTATACCGGTTTAGCACTTATTGCTGTTGCTTATCTGACACGCATTATTAAGGGATTTCAAATAATATTCAACAAAGATGTATTAATAATATATTTGATTTTATACCTTTGTACCCTCGAAATTTTACCGGCTCTAGTTGTTTACAGATATTTTTCCAGTTTTCTATAGAAGTTGAACTATCAAGATTGAGTCCATGAGAATAAAGAGAATACTGGTTTCTCAACCACAACCTGACAACGGAAAATCCCCTTACTCCGAACTAGCAAAAAAGAACAATCTGAACATTGATTTCAGGCCATTCATTCAGGTCGAAGGGGTCTCATCTAAGGAATTCAGACAGTGCAGGATTGATATTTCGGTTCATACTGCAATCATTTTCACCAGCAGAACTGCAGTGGATCATTTTTACCGGATATGTGAAGACTTGAGGATTGCCATTCCTGATACCATGAAATATTTCTGTATTTCGGAATCAACGGCTTTCTATCTTCAAAAATACATTGTCTACAGGAAACGTAAAATTTTCTACGGAGACGGTAAGTTTTCCAGTCTGCTGGACCTGATAATCAAGCACTGTAATGAGACATTCCTGCTTCCGGTCTCCGATGCCCATAAGGATGAAATCCCCCGGCTTCTTGATAAGCACAACATCAATTTCACCAAAGCCGTATTTTATCGTACTATCAGCAGTGATCTGTCCGATTTAGTCAACCTGAATTATGATGTACTTGTATTTTTCAGTCCGTCCGGAATAAAATCCTTGTTATCAAATTTCCCCGAGTTCAAACAGAATGATACCAAAATTGCTTCATTTGGCAGTTCAACAGCCCAGGCAGTAAAGGAGGCCGGACTGAGACTGGATATTGAAGCTCCCAAGCCCGAGGCTCCTTCGATGACTATGGCACTTGAACAGTTCATCAAAGATCATAACAGAAACAATAACAAGAAGTAGGATCCTGGCTGGCCGGCTTTTCTTACCTGCAAATCAAAAGATCCCTGATGTGTCACTAATATCCCTGTAATGGTTCAAGTCAGGAAATACACCTTACCAAGGGAAGAACGTTTAAGGAGCAATACTCTGATCAACGGGCTTTTCACCCATGGCAAGACCTGTACCGGCTATCCTCTTAAAGTTTTTTGGGACTTCGCCCAGGCAAATGACCACAACTCTAAGGTAAGAGCCGGGTTTTCTGTCCCGAAAAGGAACTTCAGGCATGCCGTTGACAGGAATCTTATTAAAAGAAGGCTTCGCGAAGCATACCGGTTGAATAAATATAAACTTCATGATCAGCTGGCAGATGAGAAAAGGCAGTTATTTCTGATGATATTGTACCTTCCAAAAAAAATAATGAATTACGATGAAATTCATTACGGGATCGGACGCTTATTAGACAAGTTATGCCATACTTTGAATGAGGGTGATGTATAAATACCTTACAGTAATTCTGTGCCATTTCCTGGTATTTCTTCAGTATACCTATTCCCAGGGGGTTACAGATACCATGTACTTCGATCAGAACTGGGAACAGACTTCGTCATCCAATGCCTCCTATTTCAGGGTCATTTCCTTCAGCGAAACTGGTGATTTTCTGTTCAGTGTTGAAGATTACTACCTGTCAGGGCAGATCCAGATGAGCGGTACCTATCGCTCGATCAGGCCCGATTACAAAACAGGAATATTTACTTACTATTATGAAAATGGCTTTAAACAGGCTGAATGCGAATATGATAATAATGAGCTCGATGGCCCCTACAGGGAATGGTACGAGAATGGCAAGCAGAAATCCGATCACTTTTTCAGGGATGGAGAACTTAACGGCAGCTATAAAGCATGGAATGAAGACGGTACAGCCAAACTGGATATCCAGTATAAGGCAGGTAAAAAGCACGGTTATTTTATCTCATACCATTCCAATGGAAGTCCTGCAAGAAGAGATTTATATGAGGAAGACGAATTCATTGAAGGCAGGTGTTTTAACAAATTTGGTGAAACAATAGATTATTTTCCATATATTATCATGCCATCTTTCCGGGGTGGAATCGAAGCACTCAGAGAGTACATTGAAAAAGAGATTGATTATCCTGATAAAGCCTACAGGACCGGCCAGGAAGGAGTTGTCTTTGTGCGCTTCACTGTTGATGAAGAGGGTGTAATTATCAATCCATCTGTAATCAATGGAGACCGTGAAGAATTCAATGAAGAAGCACTCCGCATCATTACCTCCTTCCCTCCCTGGATCCCAGGCAGGATTGATAACAAACCTTCCCCGATAGAAATCAGCCTGCCCATTGAATTTCATATAAAATAAAATCGTCTTTTCAGGCTATCTGTCCTCCGATTCTGGCATATTTTGTACATTTGGTTTATTGCTAACCATAATGTAAACAACATGTCCCATAAAAGATCCCATCCCCTGGTAAGCTTGCTGCTTATTCTCCTGTTAATCTCAGCTTGTAAAACAAAAGAAAAAAAGGAACCGGTAATAGATCCGGCTTTTACTTCATATATCGCTGCCTTCACTTCAGGTCAGATACCCAATGACGGCGTCATTCGTATCCGCCTCGCAAATGATCTTGAACCCGACCGGGAATTCAGTAACAATTTGTTAAACAGGCTGTTCCAGATTAGTCCTGAAACAGATGGAGATATTATCATCACTGATCAGCGTACCATAGAATTCAGACCGGTTGAGCGTTTAAGATCAGGCACAGATTACATAGTCACTTTCAACCTTGCCGAGCTGATCCCTGACATCCCATCCGGACTGAAACAATTCCAGTTTTCTTTTAAAACTATCAAGCAATCATTTATTGTCGATGTGAAAGGCATGACGGCATACAACAACAATGATCTAAGATGGAACAGTTCTGCAGGAATTATCCAGACCGCTGATTTTATTGAAGGCGAACAGATAGAGAAGGTATTACTTGCCCGGCAGGAAGGAGAAAGGCTCAGCATTAACTGGGATCACTCCCCTGATGGGAAGATGCATCACTTTACCATTGACAGCATTCTTAGAAAAGAGGATAAATCCTCTGTTGACCTGGAATGGAACGGATCAAAAATCGAAGTGGATAATAAAGGATCCAGGGAGATTCCCATCCCTTCCCTGGCTGACTTTTCAATTATGGATATCTCCGTGGTGCAGCAGCCTGAGCAATATATTCATATTCAGTTCTCCGACCCTCTTCTTGCCAAGCAGTACCTTGAGGGCCTGATCCATGTCGATAACGGCACAGACCTGAAGTTCATTATCGAGAACAACATGGTCAGGGCTTATCCCTCTGTCAGGCAAACCGGCCAGCTCACCGTTACTGTAGAAATGGGTATAAAGAACATTTCCGGTTTCCGTCTTAAGGAAAAAGACGACTTCCAACTCAACTTTGAAGAAGTAAAACCAGCGGTCCGCCTTACCGGCAAGGGGGTTATTCTTCCCGGTTCAGAAGGACTGATTTTTCCTTTCGAAGCTGTCAACCTGAAAGCGGTTGATGTAACTGTAGTCAGGATATATGAAAACAATATTGCACAGTTCCTCCAGGTAAACCAGCTGGATGGAAGCGATCAGCTTAAAAGGGTAGGAAGGATGATAGTCAGGAAAACCATAATCCTGAGATCCGACAAACCCGTCGATTTTGGTAACTGGAATACCTATTTTATCGACCTGGCAGAATTGATCAATGCAGAGCCCGGAGCCATTTACAGGGTTGAGATAGGATTCAGGAAACCCTATTCCATATACCTGTGCGAAGGTGAGGATGACAGCGGCAATACTGACCTGGAAACGAAAATACAAGTGGAGGAATTTGAATTCGCCGCAGAAGAGGATCTTAGTTACTGGGACTCATACGAGAGCTATTATGAAGAAGGATATTACTACTGGGATTATGACTGGGAGGAACGTGAAGATCCCTGTTCAGAGCATTACTATGGCAACCATCGTTCTGTGGCCAGGAATATTCTTGCCTCTGATCTTGGGATTATTGCTAAAATGGGAAACGATAAATCTATGACTTTTGGAGTGACCAACCTTATTTCAGCTTTACCTCTGGGCGGGGTTGATATCGAAGTGTATAATTACCAGAGGCAGCTGCTTGCCAGTACCCAGACAGATGCCAGCGGACTGGCAGCTGTTGAACTGTCAAACATACCATTCCTTCTTATTGCCAGGCGTGGTGACCAGCGTGGATACCTGAGGCTTGATGACGGGTCCTCCCTATCACTGAGCAGGTTCGATGTTTCAGGTAATGTTATTGAAAAGGGACTGAAGGGTTTTATCTATGGTGAAAGAGGGGTATGGAGGCCTGGTGACACCCTGTATCTCAGTTTTATCCTTGAAGATAAAAAACTGAGCCTCCCTGAAAACCATCCTGTAAGATTTGAATTATATAATCCACAGCAGCAGCTTGTTTATAAGTCTGTTAAAACTGCCGGGACCCATGGTTTCTATTCCTTTATCACTTCCACATCCCCGGAAGCACCAACCGGCAACTGGAGGGCCAGCATAAAGGTAGGGGGAACAAGCTTCTCAAAACAGATTCGGATTGAAACCATTAAGCCAAACAGGCTGAAGATCAATCTCGGTTTCGGGACCGAGAAGCTCTCTGTATCACAGGATGAAATAAAAGGTGAACTGGAAGCAACCTGGCTGCACGGAGCCGTAGCCGATCGCCTGAAGGCTGATGTTTCTGTATCCTACTCTCCCGTGGCAACAGTATTCAGTAAGTATACTGATTTTGAATTCGATGACCCTGTACGCTCATTTTATTCCGATGAATATATAATTTATGAGGGCCGGCTCAATGCCAGCGGCAAAGCTGTCTTTTACCCGGACCTGAGTCCGGATATAAAATCACCAGGTATGCTGAGGGCCAGCTTCAACACCAGGGTTTTTGAAGAGAGCGGTGATTTCAGTATAGACAGGTTTTCTTTGCCCTATTCTCCTTACAGCTCCTATACAGGTATTAAAACCCCCAAAGGAGATAAGGCCAGGGGTATGCTGTTGACCGATACCACACATACCGTGGAAGTGGTGACCCTTGATCCTGATGGTAATCCCGTTAACAGAGACGGTGTGGAGGTCAGTGTATATAAAATTAGCTGGCGGTGGTGGTGGGATGCCTCTTACGAAAATCTTGCCTCCTATGTCGGCACCAATGAGCAAAGAACTATTAAGAGTGAAAAAATTAATACCCGGAGGGGCAGCGGGAAATTCAATTTCCGCATCGAATACCCTGACTGGGGCCGGTATCTTGTAAGGGCTGTTGATCCTGTAAGCGGACATGCCACAGGAAAGATCATATATGTGGACTGGCCCGGATGGGCAGGCAGGGCAGACAGAGAACAACCCGGTGGCGCTGCCATGCTTAGCTTCAGTACAGATAAATCATCCTATAATGTGGGAGAGATGGCCGTTATTACTTTCCCTTCAGCCGGACATGGCAGGGCACTGGTATCTCTCGAAAATGGTTCAAGGGTTGTAAAGGCCGACTGGATAGAAACCGGTGAACCCGAGACAAGCCATACTTTCGTAATTACTAAAGATATGGCTCCCAATGTTTTTATCAATCTCAGCCTTGTTCAGCCTCATGCCCAGTCAGTGAATGACCTTCCTATTCGTTTATACGGTGTGATGCCCATCCAGGTAGAAGACCCTGGAACAAGGCTCCGCCCGGTAATTAACATGCCGGATGAACTTCGTCCGAACAGCACCGTGAGTATTAAGATCAGTGAGGAGAACCGGACAGAATGCTCATACACGCTGGCTATTGTGGATGAAGGATTACTGGGATTAACCCGGTTCAGGACCCCAGATGCCTGGTCTCATTTCTATGCCCGTGAAGCCCTGGGCGTGAAAACCTGGGATATGTATGACATGGTAATCGGTTCCTTCGGTGCCCGTATTGAAAGCCTGCTCAGTATAGGTGGGGGTTATGAAGGGGAAGAGGAAGGGGAAGAAGCCCAGAGCAAGGCTAACCGTTTCCCCCCAATGGTGATTTTCGAGGGACCTTTTCACTTGGAGAAGGGACAAACCAGGACACATAACCTGAATATCCCGAATTATATAGGTGCGGTCAGGGCCATGGTAGTTGCAGGGAATCAACTGGCTTATGGTTCCGCCGACAAATCCCTGCCGGTAAGACAGCCCCTGATGGTTCTAGCTACCCTGCCCAGGGTCCTTGGTCCGGGCGAAAAGTTTGACCTGCCCGTTACAGTCTTTGCCATGGACCCGGCAGTCCAAAAGGTTGATATTAAGCTTGAGACCAATGACCTCCTGGTG
This sequence comes from uncultured Bacteroidaceae bacterium, assembly GCA_964540005.1. Classification (GTDB taxonomy): domain Bacteria; phylum Bacteroidota; class Bacteroidia; order Bacteroidales; family SM23-62; genus CAZILN01. Next base: position 16,404 of record CAZILN010000299.1, read on the forward strand.
CCTGAAGGGGAAGCAACCAAGCAGTTAAATTTCAGCCGGACCGGTGATAAAATGGTGAATTTCAGCCTGCAGGTTCCTTCAAAGATTGGTATTGGAAAGGCCAGGATCATTGCTACCAGCGGAAAGGAAAAATCCGAATACGAAGTTGAGCTAGATATCAGGAACCCAAATCCTCCCATTACAGAATTTGTTGAGACAACAATAGAAAAGGGAGAGAGCTGGAACGGGGAATATATCCTGCCCGGGATGCCGGGAACCAACTCTGCCGTCCTGGAAGTTTCCAATATCCCCCCCATAGATCTCGACAGAAGGATGAAGTTCCTTCTGAACTATCCTCACGGTTGTATAGAACAAACCACATCCTCGGTCTTTCCGCAACTGTTCCTTTCAGACCTGGTTGAACTTCCTGATGCTTCGGCCGTGAAATCCGAGAATAATGTCAAAGCCGGGATCAAACGTCTTGAGCAATTCGTGCTTCCTGACGGGTCTTTCGGTTACTGGCCGAATTCCAATACTTTCAATGCATGGGGTACTAACTATGCAGGACATTTCCTGCTGGAAGCACAGGGTAAAGGATATAATGTGAGATCGGATATCCTTAAAAACTGGCTGAAATTTCAGAAGAAAGCAGCAAGGGGAACAAGCAATTCCCAAAGTGATGACCTGATCCAGTCATATCGCCTGTATACCCTCGCCCTGGCCAATGAACCCGAGCTAGGGGCCATGAACAGGCTCAGGGAAAAAAATAATCTTTCAATTCAGGCCAGGTGGCGGCTGGCAGCAGCCTACGCCCTAAGTGGCCAGGCTGAAGTGGGCCGTGAGCTGATCGGTGGTGCCCGGACTGAAATAAGTGATTACAATGGTTTTAACGATAGTTACGGATCCAGGGAAAGGGACTGGGCGATGATACTCGAAGCATTGACCCAGATGGATAAAAGGACAGAAGGGACCAGGTATCTTACCATGATCTCTGAAGCTCTTGCTTCCACCAAGTGGATGAGCACCCAGACCACCGGTTACTGTCTGATGGCAGTGGCTAAATATGCAGGCAGGGACGGAACATCCAATGAACTGAGCTTTGAATACTCGCACAACAAGGGGAGCAGTATAAAAGCACGGTCTGAGCTTCCCCTGGTACAGGTTGAGCTGGAGCCTGGAGAAGCAAGCAGCGGAAGTATGAATATCCGGAATTCATCAGCGGGCCTTCTTTTTGCACGCATCATTATGACCGGAATACCTGAGACAGGAAGTGAAGAAGCTAAAGCCAGCAACCTTTCTATGGAAATTGCCTATACTGATCTGTCCAATAATGTAATTACTGTATCAAGGCTTAAACAGGGCACTGATTTCTATGTCCATGTCAGGATCATGAATCCAGGTTCCTTTGGTAACTACAAGGAGATGGCCCTGACACAAATATTCCCTTCCGGATGGGAAATCCGGAATACCAGGCTTGACGATGTTGCTGCCTTCAGCAATTCAGATCTTCCTAATTATCAGGATATTCGCGATGACAGGGTTTACAGCTATTTTGATTTAAATGCCCGTCAGAGTAAGCGCTTTGTCCTGCAAATCAATGCTGCTTATAAGGGCAGGTTTTACCTGCCGGCAACTCTCTGTGAAGCAATGTATGAAAATACTGTCAACGCCAATTCTGAGGGTATGTGGGTGGAAGTCTTTTAATTTGAATTCAGCATGGACAGGGGACGGAAGGTTCAATTATTATCTGTTATTGTATTCATCCTGATCCTCTTTGTACTGTTCTGGTTTTGTCTCCCCCGGCCATTGTTTAATGATTCATTAAGCACGGTAGTGGAAGACAGGAACGGTGAACTGCTGGGTGCCAGGATTGCCGGGGACGGTCAGTGGCGCTTCCCATACAATGAAGAAATACCTGAAAAATTTGCCCAGGCATTGGTCACCTATGAAGACCAGTATTTCTACATACATCCGGGCATTAATCCTTTATCATTGTTGCGGGCTATCCGGCAAAATATCAATGCAGGGGAAATTGTCAGTGGCGGGAGTACAATAAGTATGCAAGTGATCAGGTTGTCGCGGAAGAATACTTCGAGAACAGTTCCGGAAAAACTTCTTGAAATCATACTTGCACTTCGTCTTGAAATGGAGTATTCCAAGAAGGAGATCCTTTCGCTGTACGCTTCACATGCACCCTTTGGAGGTAATGTTGTCGGACTGGAGGCTGCTTCATGGAGATATTACGGCAGAGCCCCTGATAATCTTTCCTGGAGCGAAGCAGCAGCTCTTGCGGTATTACCCAATTCACCAGCTCTTATTCATCCAGGCCGGAACAGGGAAACACTGCAAAAAAAAAGGGATTTCGTACTGGATCGACTGTACCATAAAAACCATATTGATTCCCTTACATGGCGCCTCGGCAAGCTGGAACCCTTACCGGACAAACCGCATTCCCTACCGTCAATTGCCCCGCACCTGGTAGACCAGGTATATGCCTCTCACAGGGGGGAACGGATTAGAACCACCATCCTCAGGGAATATCAGGAAAAACTTAACCAGATTATCTTTTCCCATCATAACAGACTGGAAGCAAACGAGATCCACAATCTTGCCTGTCTTATAATAGATGTGGAAAATGCTGAAATACTGGCCTATACTGGTAATGTCCGTGATCCTGAACATCCTGAATACAGTGGCGAGGTTGATATAATCACATCACCCAGGAGTACAGGTAGCATTCTTAAACCAGCCCTTTATTGCATGATGTTAAGTTTTGGTGAGATCCTTCCCGGCACACTGTTCCCCGATATCCCTACCCATTACTCAGGGTATACACCAAAAAACTTTACCATGACTTATGATGGTGCAGTTCCGGCCCGAAAAGCACTTTCCAGATCATTAAACATTCCTGCGGTCCGCATGTTGCAGGCCTTCGGCCTTGAAAGGTTCCATTACCTGTTGAAGAAACTTGGACTGACAAGCCTGGTCTACCCTGCAGATCATTACGGACTCTCCCTCATCCTGGGGGGCGCTGAAGGAACACTTTTTGAAATTACAGGTATGTATGCCAGTTTTGCACGAATACTGAAGCATTATAATGCTTCAGGCACATACAGGAATGAAGACATCATCATGCCGGATTACATACTGGATGACAAGGAAAACAACCGGCCTGTGGATGTCACTGGTTCAAATAATTCTGATAACAATAATATTTTGAATGCCGCCTCAATATGGTTGACATTTGAATCATTAATTGAAGTAAACAGGCCGGAATCAGAAACAGGCTGGAAACTGTTTTCTTCCTCCAGGAAAATAGCATGGAAGACCGGTACCAGTTTTGGCTTCAGGGATGCCTGGGCCATTGGGACCAATCCGGGCTATACGGTAGGGGTATGGGCAGGGAATGCTGACGGCGAGGGACGGCCCGGTTTAACAGGTATATCAGCTGCAGCTCCTGTCCTCTTTGATGTATTCAATTTTTTACCCGAATGTCCATGGTTCAGTCCTCCCTATAATGAGATGAGAAAGATACCGGTTTGCAGACAGAGCGGACACAGAGCCGGCATATACTGCGAAGATCCGGATTCTGTCTGGGTTCCTGAAAGCGGGTTGAACACCCTGCCGTGTCCATACCACATACTTGTTCACCTGGATGAGAATGAACAATACAGGCTTAACAGCAGCTGCGCTGTTATATCTGATATGAAGCATGCTTCCTGGTTTGTCCTTCCTCCGGTCCAGGAGTGGTATTACAAACGTAAAAATCCCACATACAGGTCTTTACCCCCTCTTCATCCTGAGTGTTCTTCCGATGAAGACATTGAATACATGGATCTGATTTACCCTAAGCATACGGCAAGGATCTACATACCCTATGAAATGGTAGGCAGCAGGAGTAAGGTCGTATTTGAAGCAGCCCACAGAAAACCAAATACTACAATTTACTGGCACCTGGATGAAGAATATCTCGGATCCACAACCCATATACACCAGTTCGGACTGGACCCGGGAAACGGCCATCACCTTCTCACCCTTGTAGATGAATATGGCCATAGCTTCTCAAAATCATTCGAGATTATAAATAAATAATGAGGGGAAAATCTAAATAAAAGTTAAAACTGTCCGGCCAGCCAACTATTTCCTGTTAAAAATCGTTTAATAACTGTACTTTTGATATTCTGATACTAAAATTATCATGTCATGAAGAAAAAATACAGAAAGCCCGGAATAATCATAGTTTCCCTGCTCATTGTTTGCAGCAGTGTTTTTTTCGTGTCTTATTCTACAGATGATTTCAAACTGGTTAAAAACCTGGAGATCTACTATTCACTATTCAGGGAACTCAACCTGTTTTACGTGGATGATACGGATCCCGAAAAGCTGGTCAAGGAAAGCATAGAGGGAATGCTGGAATCACTGGATCCCTATACAACTTTCATACCCGAATCGGAAAGAGATAATTTCATGTTTATGACAACAGGTGAATACGGAGGAATTGGTTCTCTTATAAGAAGATCAGGGGATTATACCATTATTGCCGAACCATATGAAGGCTTTCCTGCCGCTATGAATGGTTTACAGGCGGGAGATACTATAATATCAATAGACGATATCATTATGAAAAATAAGGGAATTACCGATATCAGCGAAAAACTGAAGGGTAAACCAAATACAAAAGTAAATCTGGTTATCAGGAGGTATGGCGTGCCGGAAGATATCAATGTAAGTATTGTCAGGGAAAAGATTACTATCAATAATGTTCCGTATTATGGATTGCTGGAAGAGGGCATAGGATACATCCGGCTGGAAAATTTTACTACCGGAGCTTCCTCTGAGGTGAAGAAAGCCCTGACCGATCTTAAAAACAATTATAATATATCATCTCTTGTACTGGATCTCAGGGACAATCCGGGTGGTCTACTTATTGAAGCTGTAAACGTTGCAAGTCTCTTTGTCGAAAGGGATCAGGAGGTTGTAAGTACCAGGGGCAGGGTAAAACAATGGGATTATGTATATAAAACAAGAAATGCACCCGTTGATACTGAGATCCCGCTGGCCGTCCTGGTCAGCCGTTCATCAGCTTCCGCTTCTGAAATTGTAGCCGGAGCCATACAGGATCTTGACCGCGGAGTAATTATCGGCCAGCGTACATACGGAAAGGGCCTTGTCCAGACTACCAGGGATCTCAGCTATAATACCAAGCTCAAGGTAACTACAGCCAAGTACTATATTCCCAGCGGACGGTGCATCCAGGCACTGGATTATTCGAACAGGAATGAGGATGGAAGTGTTGGCACAATACCCGATTCCCTTATTTCTGAATATAAAACAAAGAATGGCAGAACTGTTACCGACGGGGGAGGTATACTGCCTGATTTTAATCTGGACAGAAGGACTTTCAGCAGTATTACCAGTTCCCTTGTGACTCATAGTATTATTTTCAATTATGCAACAATTTTTTCATCAGTTCATGAATCCATCCCTGCTGTGATTGATTTTGAAATTGATGAGGAAATCTATGAGGATTTTAAGCAATATGTTGAAGGTCAAGATTTTAATTATAAGACCAGAAGCGAAGAAAGCTTAAAGGAATTAATTGAAACAGCCAAACAGGAGAAATATTATCCCCTGGCCGAAGACCAGTTCAAGGTACTGGAAGAAATGCTGGCTCATGACAATCAGCAGGATCTTGAGAATTTCAAGGAGGAAATTAAGTATTTTCTGAAAGAGGAGATTTCAGGACGCTATTATTACCAGAAGGGAAAGATGCAGGCATCGATTGAAAACCTCCGGGAAATAGAAAAAGCAATTGAAGTGCTTAATGATCCTGATCTTTATGCCAGTACCCTTACAATTGTTTCACCTGATAACAGTACGGTTAGCTCTTTTATTCGTTAAAGCTTACCCTCCCTGCATTAATGTAATAAGTTCTACCCGGTCGTGTTCTTTTACCATCGACCAGCTTTCAGCTATCTGTCCGTTCACAGATATCCTGATAGGGATCTTCTGAGCACCAGGTAATGCCGTGCTGATCTCCTTTCTCAGCTGGTCAATATCCCCAGAGTACTGCACATTTATTACATTACTATTTACCAGGTCCTTTATGGGGCCGGTGAGGTGTATTATCATTCATTTAAATTTTAATAATTATTTAAAGCAGCATTCTGATTTCAATGTGCTTCAAACCAGTTATTACCTGATCCGATCTCCACCAGAAGAGGTACTTTCAGGCTCAGGGCATGCTCCATTTCAAATTTTATCATATTCCGAAATACTCCTTCCTCTTTCACCGGGATGTCAAAAATAAGTTCGTCATGTACCTGCAGAATCATTTTCCCTTTCAGCTGATGATCCCTCATTTTATTATGAATATTGATCATTGCAATCTTGATAATATCTGCTGCAGATCCCTGTATTGGGGCATTAATGGCGTTTCTCTCAGCAAAACCCCTGACAACAGAATTCCTCGATAGTATATCCGGCAGGTATCTTTTCCGGCCGAGTATGGTCTGAACGTATCCTGATTCCCTTGCCCTGCTTATGCTCTGATCCATGTATTCCCTGACTTTAGGGTAGGATTTAAAATAGTCATCTATCAGCTCCTTCGCATCCGACCTGCTTATACGCAAACGTTGTGACAATCCAAATGCCGAGATGCCGTAAATAATACCGAAATTCGCTGTTTTTGCCTGGCCCCTCATTTCACGTGAAACTTCTTCCAGGGGGATATTAAATATCTTCGCTGCAGTTGCTGTATGAATATCTTCCTGATTAACAAATGCTTCAATCAGCTGCTCATCATTGCTCATATGTGCGATCAGCCGGAGTTCTATCTGGCTGTAATCTGCTGAAATGATCCTGTTATTGCTTGCTTCCGGAATAAAGGCCTTTCTTATTTCTCTGCCCCGTTGCTCCCGTATAGGAATATTCTGCAGGTTAGGATTATTTGAACTCAGACGGCCGGTAGCTGTTATGGCCTGGTTGAAAGAAGTATGAATTTTCCCGGTTCCAGGATTGATCATCTTTGGCAAGGCTTCTACGTATGTAGATAAAAGCTTTTTTAATGTTCTGAATTCCAATACTTTATCGACTACTGGGTGTTTGTCTACCAAGCGGCTCAACACTTCTTCATTCGTCGAATATTGTTTTGACTTGGTTTTTTTAGCCTGTTCGGATAGCTGAAGTTTTTCGAACAGTATAATGCCTAATTGCTTGGGTGAAGATACGTTGAAGTTCTCGCCTGCCAGCTCAAAGATCTCTTCTTCCAGTTTGATCAGATCAGAGTTCAGTATTTTCCCATACTGCTCCATTGAATCTGTATCCAGAACGAATCCGGCACGTTCCATATCCGCTAATACCGGGATCAATGGAAATTCAACCTCCCTCGCCAGTTTAAGGAGAGTTGAATCTTCCAGCTCCTTTAATAGAATTTGACTTAATTGCCATGTAAGGTCCGCATCTTCGCAGGCATAATCCTTAATTGTCTCCTCAGGCACATCCCTCATATTTTTCTGACCTTGGCCTTTTGTTCCAATCAGTTCTTCAATGGAAACGGGCTTATAACCCAGGAATGTAACAGAGAGATAATTCAGGTTATGAGGGGCTTCGGGGTGTGCAAGGTAATGGGCTATCATTGTATCAAATATATCTCCTTTAACTTCTAACTGATATTTATGAAGTACCTGTATATCGTATTTGATGTTCTGCCCTGTTTTCCCGATCCCAGGATTGGAAAATACCTCTTTGAATCTGGACAATAGCCTGTCTCTTGTAACTGGCTCTTGCGGAACTGGTACATACCATGCCTCATGTTCCTTATATGAGAAGGCGATTCCTACCAGTTCTGCCTCAAGGGCATTTATATGGGTGGTTTCCGTATCGAAACAGAATGTTTTACAGGTCGATAATTCAGTGAGAAGATGATCAACATCCTTTTCCTCTTTAACGCTATGGTAAGCATGAGCAATGGTATGGATGCTTGAGTATTCCTCCTGCTTATTACCTTGTCCGGTTTCAGGAGAAAATAATGATCTCTGATCATTTGCCTGAGCTGGCTTCTGATCATTCAGGGTAGCAGTTCCAATAATCCTGTCTGCTATTGTCCTGAACTCAAGATCCTTAAAGAGATCCTTAAGTTTTTCATAATCAGGATTTTTGCGTTTCAACTGATTTTCATTAAAGTCCACCGGAACATCCAGATCTATGGTAACCAATTCTTTGGATAGCTTTATCTGATCAATGTTATTTTCTATGATTTCTTTTTGCTTACCCTTCAGCCGGTCACTGTTTATAAAGATGGATTCCAGGGTACCAAATTGGCTAACAAGTTTCTTTGCTGTCTTTTCTCCGATCCCGGGTGCCCCTGGTATATTATCGCTGCTGTCTCCCCATAATGCGAGGATATCGATAACCTGTTCCGGGTATTTTACCTCGAACTTCTTCATCACTTCTTCAACGCCAATGATCTCCGCCTCCCCTCCACCTTTTCTTGGCTTATACATGAATATATTTTCCGAAACAAGCTGTGTGAAATCCTTATCCGGAGTCATCATATATGTGGTTAATCCTGATTTTTCCGCTTTTTTTGAGAGCGTTCCTATAACATCGTCTGCTTCAAATCCCTGAACTTCAATAACAGGGATGTTAAATGCCTTTATAATATCTTTAATGATTGGAACAGCCTTTTTTATATCTTCCGGTGTTTCATCACGGTTGGCTTTATATTCAGGGTATTTTTCATGTCTGAAATTCGGTCCGGGAGGATCAAAAACTACTGCAATATGAGTAGGATTCTCTTTTTTAAGAATTTCATCAAGGCTTACCGTGAAACCATAAATAGCCGATGTATTTAATCCGCTGCTGTTGTACATCTGACGGTTGATAAATGCGTAATAAGCCCTGAATATCAAGGCATAAGCATCTAACAAGAATAATTTACCCCTGGCTTCCTGCATAGAACAAAGAATTATAAATTATCAGATGCAAACCATTCCGCATATGAAGTAGCTGTCTCACAGAGTTTCAGGCTGTAAAGTTCAATATTCCCCCGTAATTTCCCGGCAATCAGTCCGGCCATGTGTACGACCATGTTTTCGCATGTAGGCTGATAATCTACTATATAGAATTTATCAAACATTTCTTTAACATTCTTGATATCAGGTTGTTCCGATCGCGAACTGATGATAACCGAGTGGTCAAAATAGTCTACAACAAATTTCTTTACTATACTTTTCAGTTCAGAAAAATCAATAACCATTCCCAGTTTTGTGCTGGTAGTATCCTCATTGGTTCTGCCCCTTACCGTTACGTATAGTTTATATGAATGGCCATGAATATTTTTACATGGTCCATCATAGTTCCATAAAGCATGAGCCATTTCAAAAGTGAATTCCTTTGTAACCCTGATGACTGGCATTGTTGTAATTTAATAAACTTTTATAAGAACAGTATGTTTTAACCTTACAAGTGCAGGCGAAGAACTTGCATTCTTAACAGAACTTAAACGTATAAAAAAGCCATCTCAATTCTTTTTATGAGACGGCCCTTATTTCTATTTACTGCTGAGGTAATTTCTAATAACAGGCACACTGGCTCACACATTCTACGATGTTGCTCAGATTCTCATGTTTAAGAAAATAGAAGGTGTTTTTTCCTTCCCTTTTTGATGCCAGCACACCCTTGTCCTTTAAGATCCCCAGATGATGCGAGGTAGTTGACTGTTCGATTTTCAGCAACTCATGAATTTCTGTTACAGTGAGTTTTTTCCCGTCTTCCAGATAATTCAAAATTGCGATTCTCATAGGATGTGCGATGGCTTTGAGCATGTTTGCTGCTTTTTCAAGCTGCTCAGCACTAAGTTTATCTATTTTCATCTGTCTAATAAATGCTTTCATTCAAAGATTCAAATATATAAATATATACTCTTATTAAAATAGCTGCTTCTTAAAAAAGTTCCACAAACTTTATAAATATCAGTGATTTAGAATCTTTCTAGTTTAGCCTGTAATTTTAACTCGTTTTTAATATATCTTTGATGTTCTGTCAACACCCTTGAGGGATGTCCGCTATAAAAAAAATAAAAGCTCCAATAGAAACTGAAATGAAGTACTTTGAAAGTCACTTCAAATCATCCCTGAAAAGTAAGATCCCTTTAGT
>CAZILN010000300.1:0-6504 GCA_964540005.1 uncultured Bacteroidaceae bacterium
GTATCAGGACTGATACTGGTTTACCTGTTCATAGAAACCTTTATCTGGCAAATGGCCGGGGGACTTCTGGTTGTTGTTGGAATTCCGGCTGTCACATGGTTTGTTACAAGCAGTTTGCGTAAAGCCAGGGTGAAGATAATATCACCTGACCAGGAACTGCATATCCGCATAGCCAACCTGGTTAAGATCTACGGAAGGGACTCACGTGTAAGGCGGGATCTCCTGGCAGGCCGCATTATGGCCTCAAAGGCCGAAAATAGCCAGAGAGACCCGGGTACCGGATTTCAGGCTTTGATCTGGCAGGTACCACTGCTTGCATTCCTTATATATTTTTCATGGATATACCTGATCAGCGGTTTCTGGCAGCTGGTTTCCGCTGTAGCATCATGGTATTTTGTAATCACTGTGCTGAAAGGATTCCGCAGGTTCTATTCTAATAAATTGTTCCGGATATTACATGCACTGATTATATATATAGTACCGCTTACTATTCTGACATTCTTTCATTTAAACTGGTCAAACCTGGCCCTGGTTATTACAGTCGGTTTCCTGTGGTACCTTGGACTGGCCACTGAATACACAGTAAGACTTATCAGAAAGGATGGGTTCGAGATAAAGAGGATCCCGAAGATATTCCGCTGGTTTGTATTATTTATAAAGATCATTCCGGGACTTGGGGCCAGGAAGGAACGATTCAAAGCCCTCAGGGGGGTATCCCTGGAAATTGGAACCGGCATGTTTGGACTCCTTGGTCCTAATGGAGCCGGTAAGTCAACCATGATACGTACTGTCTGCGGTATCCTGGAACAGAGTTACGGTAAAATATGGATTAATGGTATCGATACACAGGAAAAGCGTGAGGAGTTGCAGGGACTTATTGGATACCTGCCCCAGGAATTCGGGATGTATGAGAACATGACTGCAACGGACTATCTTGATTACCAGGCCATGCTTAAGGGTATTTCCGATCCGCAGCTTCGCAGCAAAAGGGTAAAAGAAGTAATAAATTCTGTTCATATGTGGGACAGCCGCAACAAGAAAATAGGCGCCTATTCAGGAGGTATGAAACAGCGCATCGGGATTGCACAGGTCCTGCTGCACCTGCCCCGCATACTGGTTGTTGATGAACCTACCGCAGGGCTGGATCCGAGGGAGCGCATACGGTTCAGAAATTTACTGGTCGAACTGAGCCGGGAACGGATCGTTATTTTTTCTACCCATATTATTGAAGACATATCGTCATCCTGCAGCACAATGGCTGTCATTAACAATGGTGAAGTCCTGTTCAACGGCACTCCGGCAGAAATGACAGAAATAGCCCGGGGCAGGGTGTGGAGAGTGATGCTTCCCGCCTCGGAATTTGAGGATCTTACACGCAACCTGCTGGTCATGCATCATATGCGCGATGAAGACCAGATCAGGGTTCGCTGCATTTCGGCAGAAAAGCCCTTCGACACGGCGGTCGAAGAGCACCCCCTGCTGGAAGATGCTTACCTGTGGTTATTGCAATCGAGTAAAGAAAAAACGGCATAGTCCGGGCAGAAACTGTTCATCATGAAGAAAATTTTTAATAAATACCTGCGCATCCAGGGAAACATACTCAGGCTGGCCCGCTATAATATGAAAATAGTATTCGGGGGCAAGTTTATCTACTTTATCCTGGGTGCTTTTGGTTTCTTTTTACTCATCGGTATCATCATGGCTGTGGAAGATAACAACCTGGAGGTCGAAGATATGTACGGGCTCCTGATATTCCCGGCAATTCTCCTTGTCTTCTATCCATCGGTATTTGGCATACAGAATGATGCCGACCAGCGGACCCTGGAGATAATTTTCGGCATACCAGATTACCGGTACAAAGTCTGGCTGGTCCGTATGATAATGGTACTTGTAATAGTATTTATATTGTTGCTGGGCTTTGCTGCCCTTACCCATTATGCCATGATCAGTATCCCTTTGTTGAGAATGGTACTGCATCTTATGGTCCTGGTCATGTTTACCATGAGCCTTGGCTTTTGCGTATCAACCATTGTTAAGAACGGCAATGCTGCTGCAGTCATAATGGTGGTCTTCGGTCTGGTGTTCCTCATCCTGGCTGATGAGCTGGATGAATCAAAATGGAATATATTTTTAAATCCATTTCTGGAAGGCAGTAATATCAATGAAGTTGTCTTTCATGAGTCCATCCGTCAGAACAGGATAATAATGATCATTTCCAGCATTGTCTTAATGCTGCTGGGATTGCTTAACCTGCAGAACCGGGAGAAGTTCCTGAGATAATTATTTTTTTTTAACATTTCCATTAACAAGCAGACTAAATAGGTAAAAGTCCTGCTGGGTCGAGATTTTCGCTGACAAGCCGGGAACAGATATTTGCTGTTACGCATTCAGCACTTTCCAGTCCAGTTGCTTCATCAGCTCATACTTTTCCTCCAGCTTAAATAGCTTGCGGGCATTCTGATGCATGATAACATCGGTCATTTCAAGGGCCTGCTCCAGTTCGATCCATCCTTCCTCCACCAGTTCGGAGAGGGCCAGTGAAATCCCTTTGCGGGCAATCACAGCATGGCCATATACCAGCTCTACCGGCATATAGTCCCCTCCGAAAGTGACTATCTTGTTAAGGGGAACGGTCATTATGAATTTCTTCAGGAAATCCTTTGCCGCTATTGGATTTATGATCCAGGCCCAGCACATGTCCATATAGGCATTTGAGTACTGCTTACCCACAGCCAGCATGTCCTCATAGTAGGGATAAGAGATATGAAAGAAATCCCATTTTGTTTCCGGACCGAGGCGGCAAAGATCAGTGGCAGCTGCTGCATTTCCGTTGACCCTCCCCAGGGGCATATAGTCATATCCTGCATAATACCCTGTATGTACCTTCACGGGCAGGTCCATTGCAGTTGCCTTATCAACGGCATACCAGAACAGGTGGTCCTCCAGTCTCTTTTTATCCCCGGGGGCCGGTTCCTTCCCCGAGAGTTTGTCCTTAAATACCTGCCGGACCTGGTCCGCCCCCACCCTTTCAAAATCAATATTCCTGCTGTAGGCAGTGGCGCACTTTATGGCCACAGACCACTTGCCATACCAGTCGAACCACCAGTCTATCACGGCGTGCCAGTCAGACAGGTCATTAACAGAAATACCTGCCTTTTCAGCGTAACTTTCGGCACCTGCATCCTCAATCATATTATTGATATGCAGGTCGGACATCAGCAGTTCAGGCTGTTCCGATTCGAGGAAGGGCCACTGGTTCACCTGGCAGGATTCAATATTGGACAGTTCCTGAATAACCTTCCTGTAATACCCGGGTGAAATGAGATCATGGTACTTCTCATTCAACTCCCCTATCCTGTCCCCGGTTAGATCCTCTATACCATAAAGATCCTGCAGGCTTATCAGGACATTCTGTCCGTACCCGGTATACTTAAGGTAAGGCCACAAAGGCTCGATCAACTTCCACTTTTCGTTGATTGACAGATCATTGGAGTAGAAATTATTATAATCCCTGCTGTTCATGCCCGCAACGGCCATATCCGAATCAAAATAATGTGAAAAGAGGTAGGACCAGTCATTGGATTTCCCCCAGATCTCCTCCCCTGCTTTTACCCGCTCCGATTCATTCATCAGATGTTCGTGTGTATCAATATAGGTGGTCTGAAATACTTTCTCAGTGATCAGTTCCCTGATCCTGCGCTGAGCTTTCGGGGTCTGATTGCAGGATGTAATGAGTCCGGGTACCGCCAGTCCGGCCACTCCCAGTCCTCCGTACTTAAAAAAATCACGTCGCTTAAATGGTGTGTCAGGCATGATTACAGCTTTTTTATTAATTTTATTCTGACAAATTACAAAAAACCAGCCGATGAGAGTACTGATATCCCTTTTAATTATTTGTGCAGGATGCCTGGTCATCCAGTCCTGTAACGACGATGAAACCGGGCCCACAGTAGAAGCAATTATTACCGCAGACAGTACTGCCACACCCGGTGATACCGTATGGCTGTACTCGTATCGTTCTACCGGGGCTGATTCCATCCTCTGGTCTATTAATATTCAACCCGGAGCGGATACGATCCAGGATACAGGGAATGATACAGCCTACCTGATCCCTACCGTGAACGGTGTGTACAGCATTAAACTGACAGTTTCAAAAGGTAATGATAAACACAGCGCCTTTCACGATATTACAGTAAGTGGGGCCAACATACTCACCGGTACAATCAGCAATGATACCATACTTCCCAGCTTTGACACAGGCACCGGAGCTGATTACTTGGTTACTGGCATGCTGATTGTCAGTGCACGCCTGGAATTTGATGTACAGGTCGTGCTTGAATTCACAGAGCTGGCCGGGATTATTGTTACCCCCACAGGCAGCATTTTTGCCAACAATGTAACTTTCAGAGCCAGCGAAGGCAACTGGAGGGGCATACAGTTGCTGAGCAAAGGGAATGTTTTTATCAGCTCAACTATCTCAGGGGGAGGATCAGAATCACTGACCCTCAATGCTGATGATAAAGCCAACCTGGTACTCAGCGAAAATGCCGAAGCCTCCCTTTCAGGTAATACCTTTTCAAAGTCCGGAGGCTATGGCCTGGTTATCAGGGATAATGCAAAACTCGTCTACAATGAGAATACCCTGACCAATGCATTTATAAACAATAAATTCATTTCGAATACCAAGGGTCCCATGCGCATACCCGTATATTCACTGGCAAAGTTCAACTCCCCGGATCTGAGTAAGGCATCTGCCGGCACCTTTATTGAAATATATGAATCAGAACACGGGAGCAGCCTGGAATCCGATCCGGTAATCAATGATTTTGGAATACCCTATCACATTACCGGGGTGGTCACATTCAAAAAACCTCTCACTATTCTGAAGGGATGCGAAATATATTTTGATGAGGATGCCGGTTTTGATATTTATTCCACCCTTCAGATCAACGGAACCACCAATGCTCCGGTTACCTGTGGCAGCCACTCCGGCACAACCGGATCCTGGTCAGGCATACATGTAAGGACATCGAATGCCATCATCAGCAATTCAAGCATACAGAACAGCGGGGGCAGCGAGATGCCCGGACTGGATGAAAAGGCGGCAGTGATCGTCGGGGGGAACCTGAACATGCAGAATTCTGCTGTTACAGGAAGCGGAGGCATAGGTTTGTGGCTCAGGGGTGAGGGAGCCATACAATATGCCAGTAATTTCCAGGGAAACAGCTTCTCGGATAACCTGACCACCAATATACGGCTCGGACTGGATGATGTCCATAAAGTGATCTCCGGCAATACCCTCAGCCCTTTCTCCAGCGAAACACCCCTGGTTGAGATCAGGAAGGGGAAGTCGGATTTTCTTGACAACTGGCTGGATATCAGTACAGGAATTGATTACAGGGTGGTGGACAGCGTCAGCATAAAGAAGACAAAGAACCTGACTATCGAACCGGGAGTTAAAATAGAGTTTGCCCCTGGTACTGCTTTTAACATTTCAGGCAGCCTGAATGCCTCAGGCACTTCAGCCAAAGCTATAGAGTTCATTGGTGCTTCTACCACCCAGGGGTCCTGGCGGGGCATATTCATACAGACTGATAACTCGGTAGTCATGAAAAATGTGATCATCAGCGATGGGGGGGGTGATGCCACTGACAAAGCCAATGTGATCATTATGCCTGCGGCCCAAAGCGTAAGCATCACCAATTCATCCATTACAAATTCTGCAGGTTATGCCGTACTGGTAAAAGCCGGGGCATCCGGCTTCGATATAAATGACGCCAGTTCATTCAACCAGCTTTCCGGTATACTGGGCGGGTATCACGATGAAAATAAGTAAACTGTGGATTGAAAACTCAATTAATATAAGATGAAAAGTACAACGCTGAAGGGAACCAGCTTAAACAGCATCAGCCTGTGGGTGCTGTCCATTCTTCGTATAGCCATCGGATGGCATTTCCTCTACGAAGGAATAGTTAAACTCACTGGTCCGGGCTGGACCTCAGCTTCATTCCTTCTCGAATCCAAATGGCTGTTTGCCGGATTGTTCCACTGGATCGCCAGCAATCCGGGTGCACTGCACATCGTGGATGTAATGAACATCTGGGGGCTCATACTGATCGGGCTGGGACTGATGCTTGGCCTCTTTTCCCGTTATGCCTCCGTTGGCGGAGTAGCTTTGCTGGCCCTCTACTATATTGCCAATCCCCCCTTTATTGCCTCAAGCGGCGCCTTCCTGGAAGGGCATTATATCTGGATAGATAAAAACCTTATAGAACTGATCGCACTCACCGTTCTTACGCTGATTCCTACCGGATCATTTTTCGGACTGGAAGGATTGATCAGGATTTTGAGGATGAAGATCCATAAACCCATACCTGATCGGGCTGACGGACCTGCTGTATCCGGACAGCCTGATGCCGGCCAGGCAGTAAACATTGAAAGGCGTGATATGCTGAAACACCTGGCCACCCTGCCGGTCCTGGGTATCTTCACCTATGCAGCCTT
>CAZILN010000301.1:0-35635 GCA_964540005.1 uncultured Bacteroidaceae bacterium
TGGCATGCAAATATGGTCCTCCAGGCAGCCCGTGCCAGGCAACATGTATATGTGGAAAAATGCATGACACGCATGGCTGAGGAAGCCATCACCACCCATATGGCCACAGTTTCCTATCAAAAAGGGAAGAAGGTGCTCTGGGACCCGGATAAGGAAGAGATCGTGTAAACCTCACAGAAACCATAAATCAAATAACTCAAATTAAACCCGAAAAACATGACAGATTCAAACATCAACAGGCGGAAATTCATTAAGAATACTGCCCTGGGAACAGCTGCCATAGGACTTGGCGCTCCGGCGCTTCAGGGCATGGCACAAAGTCTGACAAACATGGCTCAGCCTAAGGTGGGCCTCTACAGCATTACTTTCCTGGGTGTCTGGTATGACGGCAAGGCCATGACACTCGACGAAGTATTGAAAAAATCAAAGGAACTGGGATTTGACGGGATCGAAATTGACGGCAAAAGGCCCCATGGCAATCCCCTGGATATGCCCGCCAAAAAATGCAAAGAACTGCTGGCAAAAGCCGGTGATATGGGACAGGAGATATATGCAGTATCGGCCAACAACGATTTCAGCAGCCCTATTCCTGAGCACCGTGAATGCCAGATCGCCTATATGAAAGACCTGATCCGGATGACCTCGGACCTGGGAGTAAAGCCCCTTCGGATCTTCCTCGGCTGGCCCGGGGTGACCTTTGAAAACGGGGAAGGGATGTATTCGACAGCAGCGGATATCTGGCAGCATACCCATTACAGGTTTTCACCAGAGGAAATCTGGGACTGGTGCAGGGAAGGGGTGATTGAGAGCTGTAAATATGCAGGGGATTACGGGGTCACGCTGGCCCTGCAGAATCACCATCCTGTCATTCGGACCTGGCATGATGTCATGAGAATGGTCAAGGAAGTGGATTCTCCAAATCTGAAAGTATGCCTTGATGTCCCCATGATGGTTGATAAGAGCGAAGAAAGCATAAATACTGCTGCCAAGGCTGTTGGTGCCTTACAGGTACATACGCATTTCGGAGGGGAATTCGGGCAGGATAAAGATGGGAATGTCATTGATATCCAGACATATCATAAAGAACTCAGTCCCGATGGCAAACCAATTAAAGAAGAGTATTATCCGCAGTTTGTGAAGGCAATGAAGAATATTGGTTACCAGGGGTATTTCAGCTATGAACTCTGTCATCCCCTGCCTGTAAAAGACGGTAAGAAGGTTGGGATTGATTATGCAGAAAGCTGTGCGAAAAATGCCTGCAAAATGATGAAAGGATTGATTGCCGGCACATAGGAGTTTACCCTCAGAAGGGCGATCATATATCTGATTTTTAGCATGTACAGAAACCGGCTGCTGGCACTGGATGGCCGACTATCGGGCTGCAGCCGTAAAAAATTGGGGCCCGGCTGTCAGGCCATAGCCGTTTGCCTGGGTCTCAGCCGGAATCCGGACCAGATCCCGCCCATGATCAAACCGGCAATAAGATGCCATAGCCCCCACCAGGCGGCAATAAAGGCCATACCTCCGACTGCCATATCGGGTGGAAAGATCTTTGGATTGAACAGTAGCAGCAAAGCCAGTCCTGAGTTTTGTATGCCTGTCTCTATGGCAATGGTTTTGCGGTCCTGGAACGGCCTCCTGAACAGGGAAGCAAATGAGTAACCCAGGCTGATCGCCAGGGCGTTGTGGATGAGGACTATAATGAATATATATTTGATATACTGAACAAAATATTCCCAGTTTTTCAGGAACATGATGGCGATGATGGCGCCGAAGGCCAGGAGCGACAATCTCTTGACATGGATCAGTATTTTACCAGTGAATTTCGGGAAATTCAGGTTTATGATCATTCCCAGGGTCAGGGGAATACCCAGTAAAATAACAATGGTCTGAAGTACATGAAGGAAAGGGATCTCAAGAGGCCGTACCAGCTCAGAGGCATTCAGCAGGGCATATACTTTGGTAAACAGGGTACCCCAGAAGGCAAAGTTAAAAGGAGTAATGATAATGGCACCCAGATCTGAGACGGCTGTCAGGCTGACTGACAGGGCCACATTTCCCCGGGCGAGGGAGGAGAAGAAGTTGGAGACGTTTCCACCCGGACAGGATGCCACCAGTATCATACCCAGGCCTATGGTCGGGGTGATGTAGTTCCGGAAGGCAATGGCAAGGCAGAAGGTCAGTATGGGCATCAGGATGAACTGGGATACGGCACCTACTACAGCCGATTTCGGATTCAGTGCCAGGTTCTTAAAATGAAGGAGTTTCAGTTCAAGCGCCACGCCAAACATAATAAAGGCTATGGTAAGGTTCAGTACGAACAGGCTGTCCGGACTGAAATTGAGTTTTATGGCATCCAGGGCTTGAAAGGTTTCCAGCATGATATGGTTGTTTTATTGCTGACAGACAGGGTTAATTCTAAGATTTACCGATATAAATATGCTGATTTGTTTGGAATATCAGGTGATTTCTGCTTCTAAATAAAGTTTAAATTATCTGTCACTGCTGCTGTACCATCTCCCGGTACATCCGTATTGAGCTTTCCGACAACACCCGTGTTGCGTCTACCACCGGGACTTCAGACCTGGCCGGGTTGAATGCCAGGGGAATTTCCGTGCACCCAAGGATGATGACCTCTGCACCCCTTTCAGCAAGGTGTTGTCCTGCACCGGCGAGAAGATCTTCCCCGGTACTCTTGTCGGCTCCGGCCTTGATCCCGAAAACGGCTTTCATGACCTTCCCGCTCTGTATGTCATCATCGGGAACCATCACCTTCAGGCCCTGATTTTCCAATTCCCTCTCATATAATCCGGATTCAATGGTTCCTGAAGTAGCCAGCAAACCGACGCGGGTTGCACCCGGATAGCTGGTTCTGGTCTTCTCAGCAGTCTCCCTTATCATATGTATAATGGGTATGGATACCGCTGCCTGCATCTCATCATAATAATAGTGAACCGTATTACAGGGGATGGCAATGAAAGAGGCTCCTGCCTTTTCAAGCCGGGTAACACCCTCAATTAGATAGGGTATTATGGATCGGTCCTGATTACGGATGCTCGCGGTTCTTTCGGGAACCTGGGGCAGGCTGTATATCAGTGTGGGAATATGATCCTGGTCTTTACCGGCAGGACTCAGGCTGATGATCTGCCTGTACAGGTCCGCAGTCGCTTCCGGTCCCATCCCACCGAAGATCCCTAGTATGATTCTTTCTTTATCCATAGAGTAAATAACAGAACAGAATAGTATATATAGCGGTAAAGTTAAGGTAAATTATATATCCTGATGGTTTTCATTGACACATCCTGACCACCCGGATTACCATCAGGAAAATTTGGTCGGATTGCAATAAGTTCGTTACTTGTCAGTCAAAGTTTATCTAACGAATGTCCCGAATGATAATGCAAAGAAATATCTACTTCGCTCTTATTTTGATTGTATCTGTGGCCATGACCGGCAAGGCATCACTGATCAGCGGAGAAAACGATATACAGGAGTACCTTCTGAGGGAGGCCGCGATCCTTATTACAAAATCGAAGTATGCTAGCTACCCGCAGTACGATTATAAGGATGTAATCCTCTCATTCAAAGAGGCAGACGGTTTACAGGAGCTTCATGTTAAAATGAACCAGGTCAGGAACAATCCCGAAGGCAGGTTCTATTTTAGTGAGTTTTCAGAAACACAGGCAATAGTAGCCGTGGAATGGG
This sequence comes from uncultured Bacteroidaceae bacterium, assembly GCA_964540005.1. Taxonomy (GTDB): domain Bacteria; phylum Bacteroidota; class Bacteroidia; order Bacteroidales; family SM23-62; genus CAZILN01. The sequence continues at coordinate 3,706 of CAZILN010000301.1, forward strand.
CGGAAGGGTATGACAGGAATTATGTGTACAGCTACTCCGTGATATTTGCTAAAATGGGAGATCAGTGGACCAGCATTACTGAAAGTTCATATCTGACCGGCCATGTTGAAAAGGAAATTGACCTGGACGGGGATGGCAGTGATGAACTGATCCTGAAGGAAAGTACGGTCAATAAAGCGAATAATGAATTCGGCGGGAAATACAGGCTGGCTTATCAGAATCCTGAAGGAAATTATGAAATATATTGGTATATTCATCTTGGTTCCTATGGAAGTCGTAATACAGGTGAAACTGTAAATGAAGAGACTGTTAAACTGGATTACCTTAAAGAGAATAACAGGACCATTATAATAAGTACTCTCTTATCCGGTCAGGATACTCAGCCGGTAACAGGAAAGTTTAGCTGGAACGGATTTTCCCTGGAAATGAGCAATCCGGAAGAAGTCACCCATCTGACCATAGAAGGTGTGGATATCTGGGTGCGTGATGCGCCTGTAAGTGGCAAAGTTGTTATGAAACTGAACGAAGGGGATAAATGCAGGATACTTGGAAAGACAGGATTTGAGATCATACGGGGAATGGCTGACTGGTGGTACCAGATCGAGTTTGAAGGACAAACGGGCTGGGTTTTCGGATCCCAGACTGATGTAAAACATTTTGTACAGCTGGTAGATCAATATGTGGATTTCTGGGACTTTTACTGGGCGGGCCTGAAGTATGAATGCCGTGAACAGAGTATAGCTGGTATTTTTTCTGAGGAACCAGGTGTCGGATGCTGCTATGAGGAAATCTCCAATAATTCATTTGTCATAACACATAATAATGAGGATGGATACATATCCGATCAGCACAGCCTGCGAAAAATCCTGAAAAATGAGCTGGCACTGGTATCTGTGCGCAGTGAGATAGGGGCTGCCATGCTGAGCACAAGTTATTCAACCAGGGCCGCGTGGTTTACTAAATCTGCCTGGAATATGCGTTTATCCTCCCGGCTGGATGGCGTGCTGGATACGCTTTACCGTATGAATGATGAAAAATATTTGGTTTTTACCAGGACAATCGATTATATCGGATCCGAATTTGGTCTTATGGGCATGCAAACCTCGACAAAATGGAATGTATATCTTTTTGATATAACCAAGAGCAGCCCGTTTGAGAAAATTCAGGTGTTTGGTGAGTTTGAAATATCCTCAGATGAGGTCATGAGTAAGAATGATGGAGAAGTGTTTACCGATTCATTGGGAATTGACTTTAATTTTGATTCTCCGTCTATCACTCTGGTCCTGAAAGAGTACAAAAGAAAGGTTTATGGAGATACCTTCATGCGTATGCTCAATCTAACCGGGGAGACTACTTATTACTGGGATGAACAGGCTATGAAGTTCATTCAGCAATAAATACACCTGAATAAACGGAATAAAAACAGCAGGATCATCAGTACCGGTTCAATGAAACAAAACCTTCTTATGTTACTTTCCTGCCTGGCTGCGACCCTGGCAGGTCACACCCAGGCAACTATCCCTGAAAGGGGATATGTCTTTAACGACAGTACAGTACCAAGGATTGATATAATCATTGACCAGGCACTGCTTGACCAGATAAAAGCTGATCCTTCAAGCAGTATTGAACATCCTTCAACATTCATCTTTACAACTCCAACAGGATCAGAAACCCTTGACAGTGTAGGTTTCAGGCTGCGGGGCAATACATCAAGGTATTCAGCCAAAAAATCCTTTAAAATTTCCTTCAATACCTTTTACCCGGGGAGGGAGTTCCATGGATTGGAAAAAATGAACATTAACGGTGAACATAATGACCCTTCCGTGATGCGGGCAAAGTTGTGCTGGGACATGATGAATTTCATGAAGGTGCCGGCATCCAGGGCAAATCACGTAAGCCTGTATATTAATTATGTATACTACGGGGTATACCTGAACGTTGAACATATAGATGAGGAATTCATCAGGTCCCGTTTCGGGGACGCTTATGGCAACCTGTATAAATGCCTGTGGCCGGCAGACCTGGTGTACATGGGAAGTAACCCCCAGGATTATAAGTATGAAAATGACGGAAGACGGGCCTATGATCTGCATACCAATACGGGGTATGAGGATTACCGGGACCTGGTGGATCTGATTACCGTTGTTAATACTTCAGAAGGAGCAGGTTCCCTATGTCAGATTTTTGAAGCCTTTAATGTGTCGAACTATCTGAAAATTGTTGCAGTGGATATACTGACAGGGAACTGGGATAATTACAGTTATCTGAAGAATAACTTTTATCTCTACATGAATCCCCTCAGCAGGAGAATGGAATTCATTCCCTTCGATATGGATAATACCTTTGGGGTGGATTGGTTTGATGAGAACTGGGCCACGCGGGATATCTACAACTGGGCCAGTGACGAAGCGCGCCCACTTTATTCAGCTACTATGGGGCCTGGTGAATACCAGGACCATTTCAGTTTTTACATGGATTATCTGCTGGATAATTATTTTAATCCTGATTCACTGTTTCCCCGTATTGACCGGATACATGAAATGATACGCCCCCTGGTTGTGAACGATCCATTTTATCCTCTTGACTATGGGTACCGGATTGAAGATTTTGATGAGGCTAAAGATCTGGCAGCCGGGGCACATGTAAAAACAGGGTTGAAACCGTATATCAATGCCAGGGTCTCATCTGCGAGGAGCCAGCTGGTTGCAGGTAATTTACTGCCTATGGTTTCTGAGTTTTCATGGAAGCTTTCGAGGATGGATGATTCCCTGACTATCAGGGTGGGTGTAGTGGATGACGACCTGGAAAATGTTACCTTGATGCTGGCTGAAAACGGATCGGGTTTTGAGTATTACCAGATGTACGATGACGGAACCCGGGGGGACAGCCAGGCGGGTGATGGTATCTACAGCAGTATTGTTATCCCGTCTGAACCAGCAGTGGATTACAGTTTTTTTATCCGCATTACAGATGTTGCCGGAAAGGTAAACGAGCACCCCTGTACCCCTGTGGAGGTGCAGATCCCATATCATTCAGGATCACTGGTGATTAATGAATTCATGGCGAGTAATGATTCAGCCCTGGATGATGAATACGGGGAATTTGATGACTGGATAGAGATATTCAATACAGGTACTGGTTCTGTCTGGCTGGGGAACAAATTCCTTTCAGACGACCTTACGGACAGGAATAAATGGAAATTACCGGACCAGTACCTGGGTCCCGGTGAAATGGTCCTGATCTGGGCTGACGGACAGGATTCTCAGGGAACACATCATGCAAATTTCAAACTAAGTGGTTCAGGTGAAGAGATAGGATTGTTTGATGCCCCTTCTACAGGATTTCAACTCCTGGACAGGGTCATTTACAGTGCTCAGACTACCGATCGTTCATATGCAAGATCGCCGGATGGTGGAATTGACTGGATAATGGTCGATAATCCCACTCCTTCCGGCATGAATCAACAAAGTAATGATCTGACCAACATACAAGCTGATGAGGCACTGTTTCTATACCCGAATCCAGTCCGGGGTAACATGATCTATTTTAATAAACAGGCAAGTTTCACCCTTTATGACTCCCGCGGGATGAAACTTCTGCAGGTCAGCCGGAAGGCTGAGTTATACATAGGATCTCTGCCTCAGGGTTTCTACCTGATAGTAACCCGCACAGGAGAAAGCCTGAAACTTGTAAGACAATAGATTGTTATTGATACTGTTAGAGTGGATCAGTTGATGATGCCGGGATAAGATTATAAAATATGATCAGAGCCTATAATTAAATCTTATAACCCAGATATAATTATTCAAAGGCTTGTTCTTGTAACTGTCCCTTTCGTAATAGTGCGACACCCTGAGCGACATGGAAGGATTGATAATATAGACCATGCCAAGGATGTACCTGGATTTATTTGTTTTATAACCATCAGCCCGCGAAATCGGAACAAATAATTCCACAGCTGTACGGATCCGCAGAGGCGTTTTTCTGATATTATACTGAAGCTGGGTTTTAGGCCTGGCTGTTGCTTCGATGTACGGATCGTCAAAATATGCAGGATTCTTATCCAGGGTCAGCCGCAGTCTTTCAGACAGTGTAAAATAATGCCAGTTATATTCAAATTTAAGGTCCGTATACGATCTATGTATACTGGTCCAGCCGTACTCAGGTATAAACCTCTGGTTGTATCTGTAGTACAACGAAATCTCAAAGTAATTACAAGGCCTGGTGGCCAGGCCGACTTCACCAAAATATTTTTCACCAAAGGCTAAATTGTTGTTCCTTCTCATTTCGAGTGAGCCTTTGAGGTCAAGCCACTTATTCAAGCCCTTTTCAAGTTCAATGCCGGTCCAGAGCCCGGCATCTTTATCCTGAGCATTGATAAATTCCCCGGAAATGATAAGAAAGATAATAAGGGATAATATGCTATTTCTTATAGCGATACCTTTTCTCTTTGTAGATGCGGTTCTTGTTATCAAAATACTTTTTGCTGATTTTCAGACCCTCAGAATCATATTCGTATTCATATGTTTTATCCACATTCCCTTTTTGATCGAAGTAGATTTCCTTTTTCAGCAGTTTTCCCTCGTAGACATATTTAATGTGGTTTTCTATCTTTTTATCCTTGCCGTATTCAATTTCTTCTATCAGCTCGCCACGTTCATCAAATCTCTCTATCCTGACAAGATATTCGTTCCCGTTAGAGTTGAGATAATCCACATCATAATATGAGATTTCTGTAATTCCCAGAGAATCCCGTTCCTTTCTGGACTGTGCATCAGCCTGTCCTGTTAAGAGGATGATCAGAAGGGAAACCACTGATGGAATAATTACTTTATTCATGGTCCCTGTTGTGGTATTATTCTTTTTCTGAATAAAAATCTTCAATAGTCACGACCTGGTTGATTTCGCTGACTGTTACATCACGGTAGAGTGCAAGTTTAAATGTACCTTCACTCTGAGGGTATCGTATCACCTGTTCATTATCGTTATAGTAGCGTCCACCTATCAGGTCTTCAGTATAGGTATAGATCCGGTAATTGCCTTTGATCAGGTCTGAAAACTGGAAGTAACCGAAATAATCTGTTCTGATCCTTTCATCATAACCATCATGATCATTATAAATCAAATAGACCTCGTAATCCTGTGCAGGGACAATATCCTTAATGTCATCATCGGTGTATGGAGGGATGGCAGTGGACAGGTAATTTATCATCAGAACCCGGCCCTTGATTGTTGCAAAACCATCATTATAATCTTTGAGGTCATAGTTATACAATATCCCCATATCAAGATCTTCATTTTTTCCCAGGGAAATACTTGACGAAATAATCATCTCCCCTGTACTCTGGCTTGCTGATGTATCTTCAGAATAAAAGTAGACCTCATATTCACCCGGAGTGAGGTATTCAAAACTGAAGCTGCCCGCAGGGGTGGTTTCCACCTCCTTCCCGACGGTTGTGTTGTCGCCAAAGACGATGTACACATTATGATCTGCTGCCTCATACTCCTGCAGCAGAACGTCCATGTCCCGGTTATACTCGCGGGTTATGATTTTACCTGAAATAGAGGAATTGCCCCCGAATCCTTCATCCCGTTCACAGGAAGTCATTCCGGGAGTTATCCAAAATATAATAATTCCACTGATCGTCAGAACATGCCTGAAGGTCTTTCTCTGTTTCCTCATTTCACCCTGATCTGTTGATAAATCAGGATAAAGTTAATATAAAAACACAAATGTTGCACAGGGTTTAGTTTGCTTACCTATCGGGACATTGGCCATACTACAGCCATGCATGTCCGGGGAGATACTGAGCAATTAATTAATTTTTTAACTTTAACGGTTTTATTAGTGAGCATGATTTGAATAGTTACAGCCTTTTCTTTCAAGAATGTATTATAAATACTGGTTCCTGATCTGTCTGATTACTTTCCCTGTTGTCATACTAAAGGCCCAGGACTACGGTCAATATGTGAGGGATTTCTATGAGTTAAAAGAATATTATGACAATTCATACATAGCGGATTATAATCTATGGAATGGCAGACGGTACCTGAGGCCGTACAGTAATTCCATAGGTCATCCTTTCTTCAATTCGGAGAATTTCAGAGAAGGAAGCCTGCGGATCAACGGAACACTGTATGAAGATGTACTGATCAACTATGATATTACTAACCAGCAGGTAATCCTCCAACAAACCGGTCATTCGAACAGTACTGATCAAATTATTCTGACAAGGGAATCAATAGATGAATTCAGCCTTGACGGGAGACTGTTCAGACAGATGTCTTTCCCGGAAACAGGAACCGGGTTTTTTCAGATCGTAAGTTCCGGTGAAATATCCTGCTATTTTACCTGGCGAAAGGAAGCGACCATAACCTCCACTCAGAAAAGGTCTTACAGCTTTACACCCCAAATACGGAAAGCCTATCTGGTAGTATCCGGACAGCTGAATTCATTCAGATCCCTTTCGTCTTTCATAAACATTATAGGAGAACAATATAAAAAGGAGATCAGGCAGTACAGACGCCAGCACAAATTCTATCTGAGGAGCGCTTCCGACAAGGAGATGAAACAGTTAATAGATTATTGCATAAGCCTGACAGATGATAAGTGATGCCTAGAATTATCCTGATATTTACAATACTTCTGTGTGTCTGTTCTGTTAACGGACAATCAGCCGATCATACTTTCTCGGGTGAATTTGAACAGGCCTCATTTGACAGCTTTGTCAATTCACTTCAGGAGACCGGTGATATCACTTTTTTTTACCGGAGTGAATGGACTGAAGGGATCAGCATAACGGCAAATGGCATTGATTTATCCCTTTCATCTGTCCTGGCTCGACACCTGGGCCCGCACCAGCTGGCATTTCATATTGATAAAAGCAAGAATGTATTCATAATCCCGGGCAGTATTATTATTTTCGGGGACGCGAAGCTAAGCGATTCGAATGCGAACGGACAGGGTGAGCCGAGCGCCTTTAATCGGTCCAAGGAGGAGACATACTTCGGGGGAAGAAAGGAAGATATAATAGATTCTATAGTAATTGGGCAAATACGGGAAGCAGTAAAGGGCACACCGGTAACTCTGTACGGCAAGATATGGGACGGGGAGAACGGGCAGTCTCTCATCGGGGCTACCATTTATTTTACTGAGACCAGGACAGGCACATCCACTGATATTGACGGCCGTTACCAGCTGGTCCTGCTCTCAGGCGATTATTCCGTTTCTGTTAATTGCATGGGAATGAAGGGGCTAAAATACAATCTCAGTGTCTATTCCGATGGCAAGCTGGATATCGAAATGGAGAAGGAGATCATACCCATCGATGAGGTGGTTATAAAGGCCGAAAAAAACCAGAATGTTACGGGGATGCAGATGGGATTTGCCCGTCTGGATATCAAGACCATAAAAGAGATCCCACTTGTAATGGGTGAGAAGGACCTTCTGAAAGTTGCACAGATGCTCCCCGGTATACAATCTGTAGGGGAAGGGTCTTCAGGATTTAATGTAAGGGGCAGCTCAGCCGATCAGAACATGTTTTATATTAACAAGATACCTGTTTACAATACCTCTCACCTGTTTGGTTTCTTCTCTGCCTTCAGTCCGGACATAATCAAAGACTTCAGCCTGTACAAGAGCAATATCCCTGTCGAATACGGTGGCAGGGTAGCTTCCGTATTCAGTATCTCCACACGGGAAGGCAATAAGAACCGTCTTACAGGAAGAGGGGGGATCAGTCCGGTTACCGGTCATGTTGCCGTGGAGGGCCCCCTTAAAAAAGGGAAGCACTCATTCATCCTGAGTACTCGTTCCACATATTCTGACTGGATATTAAGCCGGCTCGAAGATCCCAGCTTCAGGAACAGCAAGGCTTCCTTTTATGACCTGTCCGGGGGCATCACCCTGGAACCGGATGAAAAGAACCTGATCAAGATCTTCGGGTATTATACCTCGGATGAGTTCTTTTACGGGGATGTATTGAATTATAACTATAATAATTCGGGTACTTCACTGGGCTGGCGTCACCGCATTTCTCCTGCTTTGACAGCTGATATGGCAGCTGTTTTCGGCAACTATTCATTTGGGACTGCTAACCAGGAATACCTCTCTTCAGCTTATGAACATGATTACCAGATCGGGCATTACGAGATCAAGTCTGATTTCAGCTGGGTTCCTGCCCGGGAACATGTAGTTAAATTTGGCGGCAGTATCATATATTACTATCTGAACAGGGGAGTAGTAAAACCTTATGGGCCTGAATCTTACAGGATCCCTTTGGACCTGGGCCGGGACAAAGGCCTGGAATCTGCCTTTTATATTGGGGACAGGTATGAAGTACTGCCCTGGTTGAGCCTGTATGGTGGAATACGCTACAGTATTTTTAATTACCTGGGGCCTGCGGAAGTCTTTAATTATTATCCCGGGACCCCGAAGAATCCTGAAAATATTAAAGACACACTTGATGCCGGAAGCCTGGTGAAAACTTATTCCGGTCCGGATATAAGGACAGCAGTTAATTTCAAACTGGGCAGCAACAGCTCGGTGAAGCTTTCATACAACAGGATAAGGCAATACCTGTTCCTGCTCAGTAATACCATTGCCATCGCCCCGACTGATCAGTGGAAATTGTGTGATTATCATATCCGTCCCCCCTACAGTGACCAGGTAGCGGCAGGCTTCTATAAGGATTTTCCCAATTGGGGCATTCGCAGTTCAGCAGAGATCTATTATAAAAAGATCCATGATATAGTTGAATATAAAGACGGGGCGAATTTCGTCACCACTGAGCATATTGAGGAAGATATCCTGCAGGGCAGGCAGTCTGCCTATGGAATCGAACTGATGCTTGAGAGGGAGAAGGGAAAATTGAACGGATGGATCTCATATACCTATTCCAGGTCCCAGGTACTGGTCGACGGAACCCATTCATGGGATAGGATCAATCAGGGTCTGGTCTATCCTGCTAATTATGATAAACCCCATGCCCTGAATTTGATAATGAATTACCGGATTAACAGGAGGATAAGTTATTCCTTAAATGCAGTATACAATACAGGCCGGCCGGTCACCTATCCTGTATCAATTTATTATATGAACGACCAGGAGATAGTGAATTTTTCTGAAAGGAACGCTTACCGCCTGCCGGATTATTTCAGAACTGACCTTTCCATCAACATTGAAGGTGATCTCAGATCGCAGAAGAGGGTTCACTCTTACTGGATGATCAATTTCTATAACCTGACCGGAAGGAAGAATGCATATTCTGTTTATTTCAGGCCTGAGGACGGTATTATCAGGGGATATCAGATCTCGGTGTTCGGGACACCCATTATAACCTTATCATGGAATTTTAAATTTGGAAATTATGCCAGCGAGTAGAACAATCCTGATCATGCTGTTGCTTGCTATCCTGTTGCCGGGCTGTGTGGACCCGTATACACCGGAGATAAAAGAAAGCCAGGAATCCCTGGTCGTGGAAGGATTTCTGTCAGACCGCCCGGGATATCAGTATATATATATATCACGATCCTCGCCCTATAATAATCCCGGACTCATTCCGGAGGAACTGTGCCAGGTATGGGTGGATGATGACAGGGGGAACAGTTTCGAGTTTAAGGAAGGAAAACCCGGTGTATACAGCTGCTGGATGACTTCCACACAGCTGGTAAGTGAAACTGCATACACACTGAACATACTGACTGCTAAAGAGATACTATATGTATCAGATCAGGAATCCCTCTCTTCTCCGAGTCCTCCCATAGACAGTGTTTACTATGAGATGAAAACTTTGGAGACCTCTGACCCGGAAATTTTTCAGCAGGGTATACAATTTTATCTTGATCTTGATGCGGGGGAATACAAGTCAAATAATTATCGATGGGAACTGATAGAAACATGGGAATATCACGCTTCACATTATGCTGATTTTTATTTTATTAACGGTGAATTACATTTGGTAGCTGATCCTGATCTTCTCTATAATTGCTGGCATACCGCAAGGGTTGAAAATTTATATACGGCCTCTACTAAACACCTTTCCGATAACATCATTACCAGACATCCCCTGCATTTTGTTTCGGACAAAACTAACCGTTTAAGGTTCAGGTACAGCCTGCTGGTCAGACAGTACTCCCTGAACGACGATGCTTATGAGTACTGGGATCAGATGCGCAGGCAGAACCAGGAAAGTGGAGGATTGTACGAAACACAACCTTCCCGGCTCAGCGGAAATATCCATAATGTCAATGATCCTGATGAACTGGTGCTTGGATTTTTCAATGTTTCATCAACATCCGAAAAACGGATTTTTGCTTCTAATGTGCTGGGACTTCATTTCCGCATACCATATTGTGATCTTGATACTGTTGAAACTATTGAAGGGTTTCCATATGGTCGGACCGATACGATCTACCTGATGTCTTTATCTGATATGACAATGGGTCCGCCTTATGCTTATGGATGGGGTACTTGTTTTGACTGTACCAATGACGGAGGGACAAACATAAAACCGGATTTTTGGGAATAATATGAAATGGAGCTTAAGGTATATCATCCTGCTGCTTGGAATTTTGCAGATTGCCTGCCTTGACAGTACGGCACAGAAGCAGAATGATCCTGAAATTCTCAGTTCGCCCCTGTACCGTGAAAAATTCTGTCTGTTCACTGACCGCATGCTGTATGCTTCGGGTGAACCGGTCCTTTTCAGGGTTTTTAACCAGAGTAATTCCCTGCTGAAGAAAAACAGCTGGAGCAAAGTAATTTATGTTGAAGTGATAAATCAAAATAATGTACCTGTTGCCCAGGGTAAATATCAGTTAAACCCGTCGGGTGGATCAGGAGCTTTGCTGATACCGGATTCTGTATCAAGCGGATCGTATTATCTCCGGGCCTATTCCAAATGGATGCGCAATTATTCCCCGTCTGCATATTTTAAACTGCCACTGGCAATAGTAAATCCCCGGAATATCAACACGACAGACCTGTCGCCACTGTCCGCGGCCACCGAGCCTGTGGAGGAGGGTTTGGGGACTGTCAGCGGGATTATCTGTTCCACCGATAAAGACAGCTATGGTAAACGGGAAAAGGTCAGGATCAGTTTTGAAAGGAGTACGGCCAATCCCTCCCCCGACGGCTATTGCATGACTGTGATCAGGAATGGGTACCTGGATACAAACTTTGCTCATATACCCGGTGATGAGGAGAATGATCAGACCGGGAGGGAAATGGTACTGTATTATCCTGAGACAAAAGGCCTGTCAGTAACAGGACGGGCAGTAAGTGGCAGCGACAGGAAGGCTGAGGCTTATAGAAGCATATACCTGACCCTGCTGGGAGCTGCACCGGATTGCTATGGATTGTTGACTGATGAGAAGGGGAAGATCCACATGACAATACCCTATCATACCGGGGCCAGAGATGTCCTGCTCACTTATGATCCTGATGATGAAAAAGAAATTGAGATAAGCCTGGATGCTGAATTTTCCAGGGAATACTCAGGCATTCCCGGATCATCTGTTGATTTTTTCCGCGATCGCCGGGACCTGGTGGGGGAACTGACAGTAAACAGACAGGTAAAACTGGCATTTATGCCTGTAAAAGATGATACAGCATTTGCCGCCGTGACCCTGTCGGGGGAAGCCTTTTACGGGTATCCTGATTTCAGGTACCTGACCAGGGATTTTATTAGCCTGCCAAACCTGGAAGAGTTTTTTTATGAGCTGATACCATGTGTTCAATTGAAAAACGACAGGGGCAGAAGGTATTTTACAATCCTGGACGAAAATGGGGCGGAAATGTATTCTCCTCCTTTGATCCTGCTCGATCATGTACCGGTACTTGATATTGAAAGCATCCTTACTGTTTCTCCCGCCCTGATAGAATACATCGATATCATTAATACAGTATACATCAGGGGAAGCAGTTACTATGGAGGGATCATCAGCCTGAGATCCAAAAATGATGACCATGCCGAAGTGAAAATTCCTTCAGGTTCCGCCTTTTTCAGTTTCAGTTCTTATACACCGCATCAGGAACTAGTTTTTCCTGATTACAGCCAACCCTCCGTCAACACGAAAATACCGGATCTAAGGACTACCCTGTACTGGGATCCCCATCTTGATTTGTCTGATGAAGGGGACAATAGTACAGAATTCTATACTTCTGATATTGGCGGGGAGTATATAATCTTAATTCGGGGAATGACTGAGGATGGTCGGATTATCCGGAGCTTTCATGAATTTGTTGTTGAATAAGCCGGCTTCCATCCGTCCCGACTCCCGGGCTCACTTAATCATTTGGATGCCTGAGGCGGATGCCAGGTCCGCCGGGAAAATTAACATAGGGTGAATTAATGGGATAATATCTGATTGTCCGGACAAATGACGGGATATTTTTATAATTTTATATTCTGTCTGATCCATCATCTATTGAAAATTTCACCCTTGCTTGAAAGATTGCATTTTCAGTACAGCATACTGATCTGCCTGATCTCTTTCCTTGTTCCTGCAATTAATGCACAGGACCAGGAAGAAACCAGGGAGGAATTCTATCAGATAAGAGAGCATTTTGACCGCTCCTATGGCTCGGACTATAACCTTCTTAACGGAAGAAAATATTATCTTCCTTATTCCAGTGTTTCGCATCCCTTTTTAAATTCGGATCAGTACAGACCTGGCAGCCTGCTGATTAAGGGGAAACGATATTTTGGTGTTCTGATCAATTACGATATCTACCAACAGCAGGTAATCCTGCAGTACATCAATTATCTGGGCCAGGTCGAACAACTTATTCTCACCGCAGAAACCATTGATTAGTTCAGCATTGACGGGAAAGCTTTCAGAAGAATGACATTCCCTGAAACCGGATCCCGTTTTTTTCAGATTGTAAGCACAGGTGAAATATCCTGCATTGTATCCTGGGAGAAGGCCCTGGTCTATTCACCCTCATCGAGTACAACACTGTATAACTATACATCTCAATCCAGGCAAATGTATCTCCTGATTTTCGGCCGGTTGTATCCCTTCAGATACAGATCATCTTTTACGCAACTGTTTGAAGAAACATTCAGAAAAGAGATCAGGCGTTATTTGCGCCATCATTCGATCTTCCTCAGAGAAGCATCCGATGAAAGCCTGAGGGAACTGGTAGATTACTGTATTAACCTGATAGATGACAATTGATGCCTAGAATTACCCTGATATTAACAATACTTCTATTCGTTTCCCCTGTTTACGGACAATCAGCAGGTATTAGGTTTTCAGGTGATTATGAGCAGGTTCCCTTTGACAGTTTTGCACAGTCGATAAAAAGCACCACAGGATTCGATATATTTTATCTTGGTGAATGGACCTCAGGCATCAGTATCGAAAGAGGAGAAATACTTCGGGGGGAAAAGGGAAGAGGTCATAGAATCAGTAAGCATTGGAGAAAATACCCCGGATGTAAAAGGCAGCATGGTTACTCTATACGGGAAGATCTGGGATGTAGAGAATGGACAATCCCTGATCGGGGCAACCATATATTTTACAGAGACAAAAACAGGAACGGTGACTGATATTGACGGACGCTATCAGATAGTCCTGACAGCAGGAAGCTACCTGGTTTCTATTCAATGCCCCGGCATTCAATCCGTGGGAGAGGGGGCCTCAGGATTCAATGTCAGGGGCAGCTCGGCCGATCAGAACATGTTTTATATTAATAAGGTCCCGGTCTATAACACTTCTCACCTGTTCGGTTTCTTCTCTTCGTTCAGTCCGGTTACAGGTCACGTGGCCGTAGAAGGGCCCATCAAAAAGGGGAAACACTCATTTGTACTGAGTACCTGTTCAACCTATTCTGACTGGATATTTTCCCTGCTTGAAGATCCCGCATTAAGAAACAGCACTGCATCCTTCTATGATGTATCTGCAGGGATCACCCTGGAGCCGGATGAAAAGAACCTTATCAAGATATTCGGGTATTACACCTCGGATAAGTTTCATTATGAGGATTTCCTGGCATATGATTATAATAATTCCGGATCTTCGGTTAGCTGGCGTCACCGTATATCTCCCTCACTGACCGCTGATATGGCAGCAGTTTTTGGTAATTATTCATTTGGTACGGTCAACCAGGAATACCTGACTTCGGCATATGAGCATAATTATCAGATCGGGCATTACGAGATAAAATCTGATTTCAGCTGGGTACCGGTCCGAAAGCATATTGTATCATTTGGAGGAAGTATCATTTACTATGACCTGTATCATGGGGAGGTAAGGCCTTTCGGATCAGAATCCAACAGGTTACCGGTCAACCTGGGACTTGACAGAGGAACGGAATCTGCCATTTACCTTGGGGACAAGTATGAGCTTTTACCAAAACTGACCATATACGGCGGCCAGCGATACAGCATGTTCAATAACCTGGGACCTGCAAAAGTTTATGATTATTATCCCGATGCTCCCAGGAACCCTGACTATATAAGCGATACATCTGATTATGCTGCAGGCAGGCTGGTTAATACTTATTCGGGACCGGATATCCGGACTGCACTGAATTACAAAACCGGGATAAACTCTTTGGTTAAACTTTCATACAACAGGATACGGCAATATATATTCCTGCTCAGCAATACAATTGCCATCGCCCCAACCGACCAGTGGAAGTTATGCGATTATCATATCAGGCCTCCCTTCAGTGATCAGATAGCGGCGGGTTTATATAAGGATTTTCCGCTGGGAGGCATTCGCAGCTCGGTTGAAGGTCTATTTCAAGAAGATCCATGATGTAGTTGAATACAGTGACGGAGCAGATTTTATTGCATCACCGTATATTGAAAGAGATATTTTGCAGGGCAGCCAGACTGCCTATAGTTTCGAGCTGATGGTCGAAAAGGAAAAGGGAAAGCTGAACGGGTGGATCTTATATACTTATTCCAGATCACAGATTCTGGTTGACGGAGTTCATGAATGGGATAAGATCAATAACGGCCAGGTCTATCCTGCCAATTATGACAGGCCACATGCCCTGAATGTCATAATGAACTTCAGGAATAACAGGAGGTTGAGTTTTTCTGGGAATATAGTGTATAATTCAGGCCGGCCTGTTACTTATCCCGTTTATTTCCGCTCAGAGGAAGGAACAGTAAAGGGATATAAGATCTCTGTTTTCGGGACAACCATAGTAACCTTATCGTGGAATTTTAAGTTCGGGAGTTATGCCAGCGAATAGATCAGGCCTGTTTATCTTACTTGCAATCGCTCTTCTGTCCACCCATTGACAGTGTGTACTATGAAATGGAGACCAAACAGACCAGCGATCCTTTCAGGCCCCTGCACGGAATACAATTATATTTTGACCTGGAAGCAGATAATGACCAGGCTCATAATTACCGCTGGGAACTGGAGGAGACCTGGGAATATAACGCGGCCAATCTCATCCAGTATTATTACGACGGGGCCATGCATCCTATGAGGGATCCCTTTGAATTTTATACCTGCTGGAATACCTTACGGATCAATAATATCTATACCTTTTCAACAAAACATTCTCAAAGCAACACTATACACAAATATCCCCTTAACTATGTTTCTGAAAGGACTTTACGGTTACAGGTCAGGTACAGCCTGCTGGTCAGGCAATATACCCTCAGCGATGAAGCTTTTCAGTACTGGGATCAGATGAAAAAGCAGAACCAGGAGAGTGGTGGCCTGTATGAAACCCAACCCTCGCATATCAGGGGGAATATTTATAATATTAATGATCTCGATGAACGAATGCTTGGTTTTTTCAATGTTTCTTCCTCATCGGAAAAGCGGATTTTCATCGATGGCATCCGGGAACTTGATTACCCAAGGAATCGTTGTTTTCCTGATACCATTGATTATACCAGCCAGATACCCGGTTATATGATTTTTCCGGTCTACCTGCGCTCTGTCAATCCCATGGGTGCCGGACCGCCTTATATTTATGGAAGATATCTGTGTTTTGATTGTACCAATGGAGGAGGAATAAATGTCAAACCTGATTTCTGGTAGTCATATGAACAGGATAAGCAATCATATCATTCTCCTGGGCCTTGTCATCCTTTTGCAGGCTGTATTTACTAACGCACAGCCGGTATATGATCCGGTACTTCTCAGTTCCCCGGTGTACAGGGAAAAATTGCATCTCTTTACCGACCGGAATTTATACGCTTCCGGTGAACCGGTTCTGTTCAGGGCCTATACTAAATGGATGCGTAATTTTCCTCCCTCATCATACTTTCATGTTCCTCTGACAATTATAAATCCTCAGAAGATGGGCATGGCCGATCTGGCGACAGGTACCACGGATACTGGTGTTTCAGGGTTTCTCACAGCACCCGGTAAAGGGATTGTTTGCAACACGGACAGATCCAGCTACGGGAAACGGGAAAAAGTGACAATACAGCTACAGCAAGGAGACAATGTTTCCTCAGCTGATGGCTATTGCATAGCTGTAATTAAAAAAGGGTACCTGGATACAGATTAAAGTTACACCGATGATAATGCAGGAGAGGACGAGACCCTTAGGCAGGATGTATTGTACTATCCTGAAACCAGGGGACTGTCAGTTTCCGGACAGGTTGTGCGGAGCCAGGACAGGCAGGCAGAGGCTTATTCAAGCATCTATGTGACACTGCTCGGGACAGACCCGGATTGTCTTGGATTCATGACGGATGAAAGCGGCAGGATACACTTTTCGATCCCTCGCCACACAGACTCCCGGGATATACTTATAACTTTTGATCCAAGAAAGGATGAGGAGCTTGAAATCATTATGGATGATGAGTATTCAGATGATTATGCAGATGTCCCGGACCCGTCAGATAAGTTTTTAACGGACAGCCGTATCCTGGTGGAGGAGGTCATGGTGAACAATCAGCTTGGAAGGGTATTCAAATCAGCGGACAGGGAAACCACCCCTGCAGATGAAAGCGGAGCTGGACAGCCATTCTATGGAAGTCCGGATCTGAGATACAGGACGGATGATTATGTAGCACTTCCCAACCTGGAGGAATTCTGTTTCAATCTAATACCAAGCCTGTACCTGCAAAAGGATAAAGACAAAAGATACTTTATTATACGGGGGGTCACTGAAAACGGAAGAATAATGCAGAACACCTGCGAATTTTCGGTAGAAAAAGGGGAAACATTCTAAAGACAAGGAATTGCCGAAACAATCACACCCCACGAAGCAGCTCATAGTGTATCTATTTCTTATTCTGGTCGTCTTCCTTTTTCTTTTTATCAAGATATGTCACGCCTTTGTCTATCCACTCCGGGGCCTTCTCGCCCAGCAAATGGTGGTTGAAGAATTCATTAACCTTGGTGGTATAATCAAGCTGGTTTTCCTTTTTGCGCACGCTGTGGTTTTCACCGGCATAGACCAGCATGATCATGGGTTTGCTCATTCTGCGCATGGTGATGTAGAGTTCTATTCCCTGGTGCCAGTCCACCGCTCCGTCCTCATCTCCAAAGGCAACGAGCAGGGGAGCAGTGATATTTGCTGCCTGGAACAGGGGTGAATTCTTCACATACTCATCCATGATCTCCCAGTAGGGATTATCGAACCGGCCCTGTGAGGTCTCAAAAATGCGCTGGTCGGGGGTGCCCGAATTCCAGTAGATGGAATTATACATGCTGATCATATTGGTCAGGGGGGCGCCTGCTACAGCGGCGGAAATAAGATCGGTCTGAGTAATGATGAAAGATGTCTGGTATGCCCCCCAGCTATGGCCCATCAGGCCGATTTTTCCCTCGTCTATCATTCCTGTTTCCAGTATTTTTTTAATGGCCGGGACCACACACTCAACCGCTGATTCGCCCGGATGGTTGGTCCTGTAAACAATATCCGGCTGGAAAATAAAGTAGCCCTGCTGGACGTAGTTAGTGAAATTGTATGAACTGCGGGGAGAGGGTACGACATAGCGGTGTATGCTGTTGGACCTAATTTCGTAAATATAAATTATCATGGGATATTTCTTACCCTCTTCATAGTTGGCAGGATAGTGCAGCACTCCCTGCAGGGGCTTCCCGTTCTCATTGGTGAAACTGACCAATTCAGTTCTGCCCCAGGCGAAATCACTCTGCTGGGGGTTGGTTTTTGAAAGCTGGACCGGGATTTTGAAAGATCCCGAAGTGTGGAACAGATCTGGTGAGTCTTCATAGGATTCGGATGTGAAAATAAATTGCTCCCCAGATTTTGCTTTGGCCAGGCGCTGTATTGATTTATCCTGGTAAATAAGTTCCTCGATCTTTCCTTTAGGGCTCATCCTGGCATATCCGGATTTCTTGGTTTTATCGCCAAACATACTCAGGTAGAGGTCCTGCCCGGGATCCAGCCAGTCTTCTTCATAGTCAAGCCTCCGCACACGGTAAATTATCTCGTTCTCCCTTCCTGCTGTGAGCTTTTTTGCACCGCTTCCATCCGGGTTTACCGCCCATACATCATATTCATCATAAAGCAGCACCTGCCGGTCATCCTTGAACCACCCACTGCTTCCATAAGGAGGTTTTTTAACTATTGGCAGGTCATCCCGGGTATTCCAGAAGTCTGAGTCTATTCCCTCAGTAAGATTACGGTGTTTAGCCTGTTCAATGTCATATGTCCACCAGTTGTGGTCCTTGAAATACAGGAGGTATTTTCCATCAGGAGAAGACCCGTACATATACCGGGTATTGAATGTTGAAGCTACATCGGTCCCGGTCCCGGTCCTGGTGTCAATGATCCTGTAATCGGCATATTCCATCAGGAACTGGGGCTTATAAGGTTTTAGGTTCAGGATCAGTGCATGTTTCTGGTCCCCGCACAACCTTGCTCCCCGGTAATCTTCGTCTGCAATCCTGATCAGTTTATTATCATCCAGGTTCCAGGCACATAGATAGCTGAAGTTATTTGCATGGTTATATTGCTGTTGCTGTTCCGGCTGGATGGGATCATCCTTCCAGTGCCAGATATCGAGTCCGGGCAGCTTCTCATCCTTATCCGGTTTTCTGGCTGCTTCCTTCTTTGTGGAATCACTTTTCTCAGTCTTATCCTCTTTCTCCTGGTCTGATTCATCCTTCGTGTCATCTGAACCTTCCTTTTCTTCATCTGATTTTTCCTCTATCTTTTCAACAGGGGTCCATTCATATATCCCGACAAACAGGGCTGACAGATCCTCTGCCCATACCGGTCTGTAAGTTTCCCTGATCCTCATGGAATCAGGCATATTTTTACCCTGGGCGGGTACAAATTTCAGTATGACCGGATTGGTTGCTACGGGGTTTTTTACTGCAAATATTTCATGTGTGGCCTCCTTAAAATTGGTATCATAGACGGCCTTGAAAAATACAAATGCATCCTGTTTCTTCTCCCAGGATAAATTCAGGTAGGAGGCCGTATCACTGTCAATACCCACAACCTGGTAATTAGCCAGTTTGAACAATTCGACCCCGTTCCCCTTTTTACCGTCGGCATCGATTATGTAGGCCAGGTAATTACCCTTTTTGTTGAAGGCCCACTCGGATACATTCCCTATGTTCCTGGTCTGTCCGTTTGAAAGGTTGCGCAGCAGGATATCCTTGCCCTTGTGTTTTATTCCTTTTGGCGGATAGGTCACCATGACCAGGTGTTCCGAATTTTCTGAAAAGCTGAAACTGTTTATATCTTCGAAAAGTTCCTCCTCTCCCGATTCCAGGTTGAGCAGTTTCATTTTATATTTGATTGTTTCGTTTTTCTCGCGTTTCTTCTCCAGCTCTTTTTCGGGGAACCCGATGCGGAAGGCAGCCCATCTGGAATCTTTGGTGAACTGCAGGGCGCCTGCAAGCTCGAACTTATAGGATTTGTCTTCGCTGCTGTGTTTAATATACAGGGTGTCATCCCCGTCAACTAGTGTGATATGCCAGGCTGTCCATGAACCGTCATCTGAGATCCAGGTCTGTCCCATGGATTGCCAGCTGTCATAATCTTCTTTTGTTAGAGTTGGGAGAGCTGATTGAGAATAAGCAGGTAAGCTGAAAAGAATCAGCAGGATTAAGCTTATTGCTGTCCTGATACGAATTGTTACTTGTGACATCTTTAGTTTGGTTATTGATTGTAAATCATTCTGCAGAAGAAGAAGAATACGCATATTACGGAACCATTCATAAAATTAACTATTCTGTTCAAACTACAATATTTCATATCTTGCTTATCCAAAGATACTGTTAGACCAAAGACAGGCATATGGATAACATATCCAGGGAATTCCAGGTTTTCGTCAAGCCGGTCAGCGGCCGGTGCAACCTCGGCTGCAGGTATTGCTATTACCTGGGGAAGGAGGCTTTATATCCCGGGATCAAGAATGTACTAATGTCCGATGAGGTTCTCGAACGGTACATCACCCTGCATCTGGAAGCAGCAACCGAAGAGGTGATTTTTTTCTCCTGGCACGGAGGTGAACCAACCCTGGCAGGGATAGATTTTTTCCGTAAGGTAATTCATATCCAGAGCAGGCACTGCCCGGAAAGTAAAAGGATCATTAACGGCATACAAACCAACGGTATCCTGTTGAACAGGGAGTGGTGCGGCTTTTTTGCAGAGGAAGGATTTGCAGTAGGGATCAGCATTGATGGTCCCCCTGACATGCATGACCGCTACCGTGTAAGCAGGGATGACCGGCCCACTTCAGGGCGGGTATTGCAGGGTTTACAGCTGCTTCAGGAACATGGCATTACGCCGGAGATACTCTGTGTGGTCAATTCACATAATGTAAAGTACCCCCTGGAGGTGTATCGCTTTTTTAAGGACAGCGGAGCCCGGTTGCTTACCTTTCTGCCCCTGGTGGAAAGGATGGAGGGTCCGGGCTCAGGGGTGAGTGAAATATCGGTGCCTGCCAGGGATTTTGGGATTTTTCTCAGCACGGTATTTGATGAATGGATTGAAAAGGATATCGGAAAAGTAAAGATCCAGATATTCGAAGAGGCTGCCCGCACGGCATTTAACCAGGACCATACCCTGTGTATCTTTAAAAAAACCTGTGGGGGGGTCCCGGTAGTGGAATACAACGGTGATTTTTATTCCTGTGACCATTATGTTGATCCGGTGCACAGGATAGGGAATATCAATGGCCAGGCTTTGTCTGAACTCCTGGATCATCCTCTGCAGAGGGCATTTGGAAAGGCAAAGCAGGATAGCCTCCCACAATACTGTCAGCAGTGCGAAGTACTGGATATGTGTAACGGGGAATGCCCGAAAAACAGGTTCATTATGACTCCCGATGGAGAGGCAGGACTGAACTATCTTTGTGAGGGCTATAAGCTGTTTTTCAGGCACTGTAAACCTTTTGTTGATGCCGTATCGGCACAATGGCAGTAGGTCCTGATATGCTTTGGTGGCATCTGGACTAACGATCGGTAGTATGGATCCTTCAATGTCAGAAAGGCCGGCTCCTTAAAAGGAACTATGTCTTCAGTTTCTCCTTGAAAAACTCCACGGTCCGTTTCCAGGCGAGTTTGGCTGATTTTTCATCGTAGCGGTCCGGGTTGGCGTCATTGTTGAAAGCATGCTGGGCTCCCTCATAAATGAAGATCTGGTAATCGACACCGGCTTCCTTCAGCGCCTTTTCAAATGCTTCAATGCCGGCGTTGATACGCTCATCTTCCCCGGCATAGTGGGCCATAACGGCGGCCTTGATCTTCTTAACATCTTCGGGGACCGGTTGCCTGCCGTAGTAGGGGACGGCGGCGTTAAGGCCGGGAGCATTAACCGCTACCTGGTTGGTTACTCCCCCTCCCCAGCAAAAACCTGTGCATCCGACCTTTCCTGTCGATAAGGGATGGGTCTTCAGGTATTTCACGGCAGCTATAAAATCCTTTGTTGTGGTCTCTCCGTCAAGTTCCCGCATTTTGGTTCGTGCTGCATCTACATCATCATCAGGGGTTCCTCCCAGTGGAGATAATGCATCAGGGGCAATGGAAAGAAAACCTTCCCTGGCCATGTGTTTGTTTACATCCTGTATGTGGGGCTGCAGGCCCTTGTTTTCATGGATCACAATAACGGCAGGGAGTTTCCCATCCCCTTTTGGCCTGGACAAAAGGGCACGCATCTCACCGGAGGCTCCGGGGTATGTAATAAATTCCGAATGGATGTCTTCATCGTCCAGTGACAGGGCCGCGGCATAGGCTGTTTTACCGTCTAGCACTGCGAGCATGCTCATAGCAGCGGCAGTACTGCCAGCCAGCAGGCCCAGTTTTTTAATGAATTTCCGGCGGCCTAGGTGGCCCCGGTGATACTGATCATACAATCTGTTGATTTTGTCGTCCATAGTTTAAGGATATTTATTACAGTAAAGTTATTCAATATCCGGGCACAAATCAATTTAATATTTACTATTAATTGTTTATGAATATATATAATACCATGTACAGTGTTGTTTTGCTTCACCAGATTTTCATACCTTAGTAAAAAACCCGGATTATGAACCTGCCACTAAAACGCAGAACCTTCCTGATTAAATCATCCAGGGCAGGAATGGCCTGTTGTGCGATGATGTTTGCCTCAAAACTGATGGCCTCACCAAAAAGCTTCCGCCCTGAAGATGAAGCGAAACCCGACCCTGAGAAGCTGACCTATTGCGGATTCGAATGTTCCCAGGACTGCCAGTTCCTCCAGGCAAGCACAGAAAACGATTCTGCCTTAAAAAAGGAAGTGTACGAAAAATGGAAGATCAAAGAACGTTACGATATCGATTTTGATGCTGATGAGATTTTCTGTTTCGGATGCAAGCCGGGGGATAAACCTGAAGGAGTTGTCCTGACCCATTGTACGGTCAGAAAATGTACTATGGAAAAAGGATTTGATTGCTGCATTGAATGCAGTGAGCTGACTGAATGCGATAAAGATCTGTGGACCCGCTTTCCGGATTTCAAGAAACATGTCATAGAACTGCAGCAGAAATACCAGACTACCTGACCCCATCCCTGACCCCATCGGATCGACCGATCCGATCGCTTACACCTTTATGAAAATCTTCCTCTTATAAAGGATAAGAACGGGGATATATATAATCAGCATATAGATGAAAGCATAGAGAAAGGAAGCCAACCTGGCTGCGACACCGATGGAAGTCAGTCCGTTCATGAACCAGTTATTCAGGGAAGTCCCGCCGATCGGCAAACGGTAAAAAGCCAGCGTAAGCAAGCCGGCGAGCACATAGGCGGTAATCGCGTTGGCCCCGTAAACCACACCCAGCCTGGTCCATTTTACATACCCCAGGATGTCCACGATAAGGATACAGGCAGCCAGGCCCATGGTTCCCAGTCCTGATGTATAAAGGACATATGAGCTGGTCCAGATATTCTTGTTAATAGGGAAGAACCAGTTCCAGATCCCGCCTGCCAGGAACATGGTGAATCCAAGGAAAAATAACCATACCAGTTTCCTGTTCTCATCCCTGATGGTTAAATATAACCTGCCGACCAGCATACCGGTGATGCCTGATACTATTGCCGGGAAGGTGCTCAGTATGCCTTCGGGATCCCAGGTATCCTGCCACATTACGCCGGGGAGTATCAGGGTATCGAGGTAGTTGGCCCAGTTTTTTTCCGGGACCAGCAGGTCCGGCCTGCCGATGCCCGGTACCGGCAGGTAGGCGACAATAATCCAGTATAAAAGAAGTATGACGGCAGCTATCCTTATCTGTGTCTTCCAGCCGGTATTCAGGAAGATCAGGGCACAAGCCAGAAAAACAACAGAAATACGCTGCAGAACCCCTGTCCAGCGAATGGCCCCGAAATCAAATTCCGGTGCTAACCAGAGGAACAATCCGAGAAGATAAATATTGACGGAACGGATGATTATTTTCCGGTACAGACTTTTTCTCGGTACATTGGCTTCAATCCTTTTAGTATAGGCTAGAGTAATTGATATTCCGATAATAAAAAGGAAAAAGGGGTAAACAAGATCAGTAATGGTACAGCCGTTCCAATGCGCATGCAGAAGAGGAGGGAACACATATTTCCATGAACCCGGATTATTGACGATAACCATGGCTGCAATGGTAAAGCCCCTTAAGGCATCCAGGGAGACCAGTCTTCCCGGTTTAATAAGGACAGATCCGCCTGTCATAGTGAAAAAGTTTTTTAAGAGAATTGATAATGTGAGAGGAATACATTTAGTAGATTTGCTGTACTGCTAAACTAACAAAGAAAACCTGAAATGCCATGAAAAGGATATTCTTCTTTTTACCCGTCCTTTTATTGCTGTTATTAAACTATAACTGTATGGACCAGTCACGCTCAACAATCCCAGGCAGCGACGAGATCCTTGTCGAATGGGAATTCCTTGGCAATACCGGATCTCAATTCGGCGCGATATTTACGATTGAGAATAAAAGTAAAATTCCCCTCGGAAATTCGGGCTGGGATCTCTACTTTAACCAGTCCGCCCCCCCGGTTGTTGAAGGAAGCATCTCTGCTGATGTCACCATCAGTCACATCATTGGCGAGCAATGGAAAATGAGTCCGGGTAAGGATTTCCTGCTTGAACCCGGACAAAAAGCAATGATCAGGTATGAAACACGTGGATGGCTGATTAAGGAGGCTCAGGCCCCCCTGGCCCCGTATTTTGTATATACCGATTCTACAGGAAAGGAGCTGGCAGTCGTACCGGTTGATAATTATTCCATCAGGGAATTTCCGGACCTGGCCAGGATATTCACCCCGGAGACAGGTATGGCCCTGCCGGATGCAGAATGGGTATTCAATAATAATAAGGATTTCAGCATGATATCGCAGGAAGAGCTACCGGGTATCATCCCCTTGCCGGTCAGTATGGAGGTTTCAGCAGAAATTGTTACCCTGGGTGAAGGCTTAATGGTACATCATGGAGAAGGACTGGAAAATGAAGCAGATCACCTGGCAGGCATGCTGGAAACGCTGATGGGTATGAAACCTGCAGTTATGGCTTCGACACATGGCGGACCGAATATTATTCTCTTGAAGGAGGAAGAGCTTGAGGTGAACGGAGAAACCGTGAACAGTTATAAACTGGAATCCGGACAGGAAACAGGGATCCTTATTGCCGGAAGTGATCCGGCAGGGGTTTTTTACGGGATACAGAGCCTGCTGGCGCTGGTGCCGGTGCAGTATTTTGGGAAAGTCTCCCCGGAGATCCGGCTGGAGACCTTTTCTGTGACTGATGCCCCGGCCTTTCCCTACCGGGGAATGCACATCGATCTTGCCAGGAATTACAACAGGCCGGAAACTGTAAAGAAACTGATCCGCATCATGGCATTTTATAAACTGAACAAGCTTCACATGCACCTGACTGAAGATGAGGGATGGAGACTTGAAATTGCGGAGCTGCCGGAACTGACTGAAATTGGTGGATACAGGGGGCATACTACGGATAATATGGATCACCTGATCCCGGCATACGGTTCCGGACCGGCGCCTGATCCTGAAACTTCCTGGGGCAGCGGCTTCCTGACACGCCAGGAGTTCATTGACATCCTTCAGTTTGCCGACCGTCATCATATTGAAGTCATACCCGAGATCAATATGCCCGGACATTCACGGGCGGCCATTTATGCCATGGAAAGCAGGTATGAAAAGCTGATGCAGGAAGGAAGGAAAGAGGAAGCAGAGAAGTACCGCCTGATCGACCCCAAGGATGAATCGGTATATAACTCTGCCCAGAATTATAATGATAATGTAGTCTGTGTATGCAAGGAAGCCCCCTACGTATTTTTTGAAACGGTCCTGGATGACGTCATTGAAATGTACCAGGAAGCAGGCCTGACATTAAAGATTATTCATGCCGGCGGGGATGAAGTGCCGCGAGGTGCATGGGAGGGATCCCCCATCTGCCAGGAATTCATTAAGAATAATCCTGGAATAGGATCCGCAAAAAACCTGCATGCCTATTTCAGCAACCGCCTGGTCGGGATCATCGAAAAAAAAGAACTGGTGACCGCGGGCTGGGAAGAGATCGCGATGAAACAGCTGGATGAAGGGGGATGGATACCCAATCCGGAAATGAAGGGGAAGAAGGTGCTGCCCTATGTATGGAACAGTATTATCGGGAACATGGATCTGGCTTACCGTCTGGCAAATGGAGGATACCCCATCATCCTGTGCAATGTCAATAATTTCTATTTTGACCTGGCCTACAACCAGCACCCGGCGGAAACCGGTCAATTCTGGGGAGGTTTTGTTAATACACGCAAAGCATTTGAATTCATCCCTTATGATTTCTATAAATCAACATTGACAGATGCCCGCGGCAGACTGGTTCATCCTGATGTTGATTTTAGGGACCTGGAGAGGCTTAAGCCGGAAGCCATGAAAAATATCATGGGTTTACAGGGGGAACTATGGAGCGAACAGGTTAAAGGAGGGGAGTTGCTTGAGTATTATTACATGCCCAAGATGCTGGGACTGGCAGAGAGGGCCTGGTCCGGTCAGGCAGAATGGGGAAGCATAGATGATTTTGACCTGAGGATGGAAGCCATGTATACGGATATGAACCGCTTTTTCAACTTGGTCGGACAACAGGAGATGCCCCGGCTGGATCATATATATGGAGGGTTCAATTACCGGCTGCCTCCGCCTGGAGCCGTGATAAAGGATGATACGCTGTATGCCAATATAGATTTTCCCGGACTCATCATACGTTATACAACTGATGGATCGGAACCCGGACCCGGTTCAAAAATCTATGAAGGACCTGTTGAAGTAAGAAGTGAAGTCAGCGCTGAGGTAAAATTAAAGAGTTTTAACCCGGCCGGCCGCGGAAGCCGTACATCAATTATTCATATCTCAGGGCGTTGACAGGGTTCTGCCTGGCGGCACGGTAGGTCTGCCAGCTGATGGTCAGCAGGGATATGATAACAGTTATAACACCGGCCAGAGCAAACAGCCACCAGGAGATATCCGTTCGGAAGGCAAAGTCCTGCAACCAGCGCTTTCCTATGAACCAGGCAACCGGACAGGCCAGTACAAATGCCACGGCAACCCATTTAAGGATATCCTTGTTAAGCAGGACAATTACCTGCAGAACAGTGGATCCTGTGGCCTTGCGGATACCAATCTCCTTGACCCTCCTGACTACCAGCAATCCGCTGATGCCCAGCAGTCCGAGACAGGACAGGAATATGGCGATTAATGAGGCAATAGCAGTGATTTTGCTCCATCGGTCCTCGTTGCGGTATTGTTCATCCAGCATATCAGTCAGGAAGGAATAATCATAACTGAATTCGGGCACCAGGTCCATCCAGGTTTTTTCAATGATCTCAAGTGATGTTTGTACATCCTGGGGATCTATCCTGACAAAAACATTCCAGATAGCGTTGAAAGGAAAAACGATCATCATCACCGGCATGACTTCATCGTGCATGGAGTCAAAATGGAAATCGCGTACTACTCCTATGATAGTTACCTTAACATCAAAAGATTCGATATTTATAACTTCACCCACCGGTGACTCCAGGTCAAAATCCCTGACGAAAGTCTCATTGACAAGGACATTGAAGTTTTCATTTATTGGCTTATTACCGTCGAAATTCCTGCCCTCAACCAGATCCAGTTTGAAGGTCTCAATATAATCGGTATCGATGCGAAGAAAGCGGGTATTGACCAGTTCCCCTTTATGGTTTTTTATATCGGTGGAACTGGATCCGGATACAAAATTCCTGTCGCTCATAGAAATACTCTTGATCTGGGGATGCTGAAGCAGGTTCTCTTTTAGTGTTAATATTTTAGTCATGGAAAAATCAACGGGCAGGACAACAAGGTTATTTCTCTCGAAGCCCACATCCCTTTCCAGCATGTACTGAAGTTGTTTCACGATCAATCCGCTGCATATCAGCAGGGTAATAGTGATCAGGTATTGCAGGATAACGAAAAACCTGGCGAACTGATGGCGTTTTATCGATAAGAGCTCTTTTCGCAAGTAGCGGATGGGCTGGTTTTTTCTCAGCAGGAACCATCCCGTGTAAATACTGGTGGATATAACGATGGCAATGAGCAGAGCTGCAAGGAATAAAAAGTTGCGCCAGTCACTGTACAATGTAAATGTAAGGCTCTCATCTGCCAGCCGGTTAAATACCGGCAACAACTGTTCGGCAAGAATGATCCCCAGGAACAATGCCAGCAGGGTAAGCAGAAATGATTCCATAATAAAATGCCCCAGGATCTGGCTCTTGTATGCCCCGGTGACATTCATCATCCCCAGGTCCTTTATGCGGTTCATTGAATAGCCTATGCTGAGCATGACATAATTAAAACAGGCTATCAGCAATATAAGCAATGCAATACTTGAAAGAATGTATATGATCCGGATGTTCCCAGTAATTTCATAGCATCCCCTGAAATCATCGGAATTCAAATAGAGTTCATTAAGGGACTGCAGGTGATATGAGAAAACGTCTTCCACATCAGCCAGGTAACCAAAATGCACCCCCTGTTCCAGTTGCTCACCCAGGTATTTTTCTTCCAGTTTCTGAATGTTCTCTTCCACCCCGACCCGGTTATTTTCCTGATCCAGCATGATATATATGGATGTATTTCCGAAGGGATCGTTACACTGGGGATAATACCTGGAATTGGCATATGGGACAAGCAGTGAAAACCTGAAAGAATTATTATCAGGCGGATCGGCAATGATTCCCGTCACTGTAAATTGATTCGGGGGAGGCTGGGGGAAGCCTATACTTTCCCCAATGATCTCGCCCAGGTCCTGTATCGAATCACCGAATATTTTCATAGCTACGGACTCGGTCAGTATTACATTATAGGGAGAGGACAGTGGGGTGTTCGGATCACCTGCTATTACCGGGAAGCTAAGCATTTCCATGAAGGAGGAATCGGTAAAACCTATGCGCTCATCAAAAAGCTGGTCACCATTTCCTATCCATGCCCTCATGCTTCGTAAACCACAGCTTTTTTCTACCCCGGGGATCTCCTCATAGATCCCCTGTGCCAGTTCATAATTAAAATAGGGAGTGTAATAACTTTTTTCATCTTGAGGCTCCAGAAAACTGCCGTATACACGGTATATGCGATCCTTGTTTTCATGGAAGCGGTTAAAGCTCAGTTCATGCTTGTTATACATGTAGATAATAATACAACAGGCTATCCCGAAACCCAGTCCCAGGATGTTGATGATGCTTTTAAAACCCTGTTTCAACAGGTTCCTGAAAGCAAATTTCATATAGGCAAAAATCATAGGGCGGATATATTTCTGGTGAATTATTGATTCTCTCAGAGTATTGCCAATAATCAGACCATCAATGATAAAAATCTATAAAACAGCCAGTTACATTATACGCAAATCCAGGGAAAGACCGGAGTGTTCAGAAAATGAACAGGGCATGTTAACAATATGAACAAATTCAATAAATTTGTGATATGAAAGAAGGTAAGATTCTGATCATAGATGATAACCTGCAGATTCTGAACTCTTTGAAAATCCTCCTTGAAGATGAATTTCAAAGAGTTGAAACTGTAAGGAACCCAAACCAGATACCCGAACTGCTGTGGCGGGCTTCCTGGGATATTATTCTCCTGGATATGAATTTCACACGGGGAAATACTTCCGGGAACGAAGGTTTGTACTGGCTATCGGAAATAAGCAAGTCAGATACCCAAGCGATTATTATACTTATAACTGCATACGGAGATATTGAACTGGCAGTAAAGGGCATCAAGCTTGGAGCAACAGATTTTATAACCAAGCCCTGGGATTCTGAAAAACTGCTGGTAACCCTTTATAATGCTTATGAGCTGCGCCGCTCACAACTGGAAATAAACGCCCTTCGTAACAGTCAGAAACAGATGACAGAGGATATTGATAGGGCATACAGGATGATCACCGGCTCATCCGGCGTAATGCGGAACCTGATGAGTACTATAAATAAGGTGGCCACTACCGGGGCAAATGTTTTGATCCTGGGAGAGAACGGAACAGGAAAGGAATTGATTGCACGGGAGATACACAGGAAATCCCCACGGTCAGCCCGTATCTTCAGTGCTGTGGATGTGGCCTCTGTCAGTGAGACCCTCTTTGAAAGTGAAATGTTCGGCCATGTAAAAGGTGCTTTTACCGATGCTAAAGAGGAAAGGACAGGGCGGATTGAGAATGCCCGTGGCGGGACCCTCTTCCTTGATGAGATAGGGAACCTCTCACTCTCATTACAGGCGAAGCTGCTTCAGGTGATCCAGAACCATGAAGTAATTCCGGTCGGATCCAGCAAACCGGTTCCTGTTGATATAAGGCTGATTGCTGCTACCAATAAGCCGATAAAGGAAATGGTCAGGGAACAGGTCTTCCGTGAGGACCTGTATTACCGGCTGAATACTATAGAAATAGAAGTCCCGCCGCTCAGGGAAAGGCAGGAGGACATGTATGAACTGACCGAGTTTTTCCTAAAGGAATATTCCCTGAAGTATGAAAAACCTTTCCTGAAAATCACAGCTAAGGCCATGGACAAACTCTCAAGGTATTCCTGGCCGGGAAATATCAGGGAACTGAGGCATTCTATTGAGAAATCAGTCATTTTATGTGACAAAAAATTCATTGAACCGGAAGACCTATTCCTTAGCAGGGAAGCTTCAATTGATCCAGCCAGAGAGGATTCCCTGAAACTCTCTGATGTGGAGAGAAACACTATAATTACGGTTATTGAGGAGTGCAGGGGTAATTATTCCAGGGCGGCAAAAATACTTGATATTTCCAGGACAACCCTGTACGCAAAACTTAAAAAATATGGCTTATAACCGTTTTTATCTGCGGATAGTTGTAAGTGTTATCCTGATAGCCGGTTTTTCGGCTGCATCAATTTATTTTTTCATTGTACCCGGTCAACATGCGACGACCCTGGCATTTGGTATCATGGTACTTCTTGTTGTAGGGAACATGATTTACTTTCTTAACCGTACCAACCGCATCCTGGACACCTTCCTGGTATATCTCAGGGAGAACGATCCCTCCCTGGCCTATACCAGGAAGTATATTGATAAAAATTTCACAGACTTCAGTGCCAGCCTGGACCAGGTATTGCAGTCTTTCAGGGATATCCGGTTTGAAAAGGAAATGCAGGCCAGGTATATTTCCACGATTGTGGAGAACATCAATGCCGGGGTAATTGTATACGACCCTTCAGGGAAAGTAAAACTGCTGAATACGGCTGCCAGGAAATTACTGAATATAGGTGAACTGCAACACATAGAGGATCTGAACAGGGTATACCCTGAACTTGCCGGTAAGATCATGAGACTGAAACCTTCAGAACCACTGCTTGAAAAGATCACCGACGGGGGACAAATACTTCACCTGGCTATTAAAGTCAGTATAATAAAGAGAAGGGGCTTACAGGAAAATATTCTTACCATTCAAGATATAAAGAATGAGCTGGAAGAGCAGGAAATTGAATCATGGAAAAAGCTGATCCGGGTCATCAACCATGAAATCATGAATTCCATTACACCGGTCACAACACTCACCCTGGCCATCAGGAAGAAGTTTTCAAAGAAATCAAAAGCAAAGCCGGTTTCCGAGATTACTGACCTGGATGTCGAGAATGCCCTTTCCAGCGCTGAGATCATCGAAGAAAGGAGCCGTGGTTTAATTGAATTTATTGATAAATACCGGCGATTGACAAAACTGCCTCAATTAAAGATCAGCTCAATAGATGTTGAGGATCTGTTTGACAGAATGAAATTCCTCTTCAGCGAGCAACTGTATGAAAAAGGGATCAGGCTGGAAACTGATATACATCAGAAGTCAAGTATAAGTGTTGATGCCAGGCTGATAGAGCAGGTCATGATCAACCTTATAAAGAATGCCATTGAATCAATGGATAGCTGTAAAGGCCCCTTGATTCAGCTGAAGACATATATGAATACTGATTGGCGCCCGGTCATCTCCATTACAGATACCGGTTGTGGAATGGACCAGGAGAAA
>CAZILN010000302.1:0-32025 GCA_964540005.1 uncultured Bacteroidaceae bacterium
AGATATCTGGGACAGCCGAAAAAGGGACAGCAAGCAGTCAATCCTGGTACCATACGAGGGCCCCGAATTGAAATCCCGGCAAAGATACTACTGGAAAGTCAGGACCTGGGACCATAAAGCCCAGCCTTCCTCCTGGAGCGAACCTGCCTGGTGGGAAATGGGATTACTTAACAATACAGACTGGCAGGCCTCCTGGATAGGGATGGATCTGATCGCTGAGGACCAGGCACTCACCCGATACGGCCATTGGATCACACATCCTGAGCCGGATTGCAGTAAGGATCTTTTTATCAGGAAAAAATTCGAGATACCCGAAGGTAAGCAGGCCAGAAAAGCCTTTCTCCATTTCCTGGCAGAGAAGCATGCCGGTTTCTGGATGAACGGGGAACTGTTAGGTGAAGCCGATTTTAGTGGCAATATCGCAGCCCTCCAGTTACAGGATAGACTGATCCCCGGGAATAACCTTATAGCTTATACCATTAATAATAAAGCTGGCGCAGACTGTTCCATAATATTCTATATGGAGATAATTTACTCTGACGGTACCACCCAGTGGATCTCCTCCGACGGGGATTGCAGGGTATCAAAAATGAAGCAATCCGGATGGAACCAGGTGGATTTCGACGATTCAGGATGGGAAAATGCCTTGTCCCTGGCGGCATACGGCAGGGGAGATCATGGATGGATAGAAGATGCTGGTCCGGCTCCCCGGTCCACATTGCTGAGAAAGGAATTCACCGCCTTGAAGAAGGTCAGCAAGGCCAGGGCTTACGTATCGGGACTTGGGAATTACAAACTCTGGGTGAATGGCAGCAAGATAAGTGAAGACCTGCTGACACCCGGGTGGACCGATTACTATAAGCGCGTGCAGTACCAGGTGTATGACCTGACCGAATACATCCAAAAAGGGAAGAACGCAGCCGGTATGATCCTTGGTAATATGTGGTGGTCATCCGGACTCGGATGGAACGGCGGCACACGGTACAGCAGTGGCCCGGTAAGGGGACTGTGCCAGATAGAGATAGAATATACCGATGGAAGCACCGGGCAGATCGTTACCGATGAAAGCTGGTCCACGCATCTTTCACCCATAGTCGACAATACTATTTACCACGGCGAGGTGTATGATGCCCGCCTGGAGACAGAGGGATGGGCCTCACCCGGATTGGATGAAGGTGATTGGAAGCCGGCGAGTGTATTCACCCGTGAGAAAGATCTTATCCTTAGCAGCCAGTTTGCCCCTCCGATCCGGATCATGAATAAAATCGAGCCTGTGAGCATTACTGAAGTCAGTCCGGGAAAATTCGTATTTGATATGGGTAAAAATATGGTCGGATTTGCCCGCCTAACGCTCACCGGTGAAAGAGGTACCGAGGTAAAGCTGAGGTTTGCCGAATTGCTGCACGATGACGGCACTGTGGCCCAGGAGAACCTGCGCTCAGCCAAAGCTACTGATTTCTATATCCTTAAAGGCGGAGGTACAGAGACCTGGGAACCTGCATTCACCTATCACGGCTTCCGGTACGTGCAGGTGGAAGGTTTTCCGGGGACACCCACCAGCGCGAACCTGACCGGACTGCAAATATATTCCAGCGCTGAACAAACAGGTTATTTTAAATGCTCCAACGATCTGATCAACAGCATACATAAGAATATCCTGAACGGACAGAGGGGAAACATGCACTCTGTGCCAACCGACTGTCCCCAGCGTGATGAAAGGCTTGGCTGGACCGGGGATGCACAGATGTTTGCTCCCACGGCCAGTTACAATATGAACATGGCAGGTTTCTTTGGCAAGTGGATGCGCGATCTGACCGACAGCCAGAGCGAAGAGGGATACATTCACGATGTCAATCCTGCTATTGTCGTTGAAGGTCCGGGTAAACCCGCATGGGCCGATGCAGTAACAATAGTTCCCTGGATGGTTTATAAATTCTATGGTGATAAGAAGATCATTAAGGATAACTATGAGGGCATGAAAGCTTTCGTGGAATATATGATCAGTAATAGTAAAAACGGCTTATATATCTTCGATCAGAACGGCTGGGCCGGATATGGCGACTGGATCTCGGTTGTCCCTTCACCCGGACAACCAATCTCCGCGGCATATTATTATTACAGTAACAGGCTGCTCTCGCAAATGGCCGGGGTGATCGGTAAGGAGAATGATGCGAAGAAATATGCTGAAAATGCCTCTAAAATCGCTGAAACATTTAACAACAAATACCTTGACAGGAAAACCAATAATTACCCTTCTGCCACACAGACCGCCAACCTGCTTCCCCTGGCATTCGGTATTTGCCCGGAGGATATCAGGCAGGAAGTAGCAGATAATATTGCTGCCGATGTCATCAAAAGAGGCAAGCACCCGTCTACCGGTTTCCTGGGAACTGGCTATATACTGCCCATATTGAGCGAATACGGTTATCATGAGCTGGCGTATGAAACAGCTACCCAGACCAGCTATCCCAGCTGGGGATACATGGTGGAAAACGGGGCAACTTCCATGTGGGAGCTATGGAACTCGGATACCGAGCCACCCGACCAGATGAATTCAAGGAACCATTTTGCCCTGGGATCTTTGGGTGAATGGTTCTATGCTTACCTGGCAGGCATCAGGCCGGCAAGCGATGAACCGGGATTCAGACACTCAATAATCAAGCCCATGCCTGCAGGTGATCTTACCTGGGCCAGTGCCAAACTCTATACTGCATACGGACCCCTTGCCTGCGACTGGGAATTATCTGTGGAAGGGCTCAGCATGCAGGTGATTGTCCCGGCCAACACCTGGGCCACCATTCATATACCCCTGGCCGGTGATACCGATCCAGTACTCAGTGAAAACGGGATCCTTATCTGGTCCCCCAACAAGGCTGCTGCTGATATACCGGCTGCGCTCGAGCTCATTGAGGTTACAGAAAATGAGATCATTCTGAAGGCCATGGCAGGGAGTTTTCATTTTATTGTCGAATAGCGGATGAAGCTGTCGAGAAGGAGATTCATAAAAACTTCCGGAACTGTTATCCTGGGTTCAGGGATGTTTCTGCATCCCTCCTGCAGCAAGAAACCGGGAGATGAGCTGAAAACCCTCACATTGGACTATATAGGTCCGGGTACCCGCTACAGGGATGTCTCCTCCCTTTTTGCAGGAATAGAAAAAATTAAGCTTGTTGAAAGCGATCTTGAACGATCCGTATTTGGAAGTTCCCAATTGGCTTTTGTCTGCAATCCCTTAAGCAGCCGTGCAGTAGTTACCATGATGCTTCTGGAGCAGGGGAAGGATGTCATGGTCCTGCCTCCCCTTGCAGGCAGCTATGAAGAGTTTGATGCCTTGCAGAGAACCTGTAACCAGCTTGACCGGCGCCTGGCCCTTCTCAATCCCCTTCATTATCTTCCGGCTGTCATTAAACTGAGGGAACTGATCCCTGCCGCGACTCCCGGCCGTATCAGCCATGCAGAGATAAGGATGAACCCAAAGTATTCATACCCTCTGATTCCGGGTATTCAAGGAGAGCTGGGAGAAGGTATCTTTCATGTCCAGCTGATTAACGAGTTTACATCCTCCTGGCCCTTATCTGTCACATCAAAAGATACGGATGGAGGTATAGCGGCAGCCGGTGACACAGCAACTGAGCTGGAATTTGAATACAACGATATGATCCTGACATACAGGCCGGACCCTGATCTTCAGGCCTGGGAACTCAGTATTACAACCGAAAACGTATCCTACCTTCTGGACCATACGGGCATGCTTCAGACAGGCAATCAGGAAGTACTGGTACCGGCAGAGAAAAACGGAATTATAAATGGCATGCAAAAATCAGCCAGGGATTTTATTGATTCGGTAAGGATCTGGAAGGAGCCGGAATCGAACCCGGTAGAAGGTATGATGCAACTCTCAATAAATATGGCTGTATCAGCAGCGGTCCGGACGGGAAGCCGGATCGAAATGACAGAGACAGATGAAACAGTTTGATCCCTTACTTATAGGAGGCAGGGTGGCCGGCACTATTATGGGTTCAGCCGGGAAATATGCCAGCTATACAACTGACCTTGGCCTCGAAGGATTGCTGTATCTCTATGATGCCAGCAAGGACAGAAAATACCTGGATCATGTGCTGGAAGTCTGGAAATTCAGGGAATCGAAAAAGGCAGATGGACTGAACCTGGATATACTGTTCACCTGTCTTCATTTTGAAACCTACCTGCGTACCGGCGATAAAAAGTTCATCGCGGATTTTCTGCAGAAAGCAGAGGAGTTACATGCCATGCTGCCCAGGGACCAGGAAGGTGCGGTCTGCAATCTCAGGCAACCAGAAAAAAGACAGATATCTGTCGATATGCTCCAGGCATATGCGGTTTTTATGGCCCGGGCCGGCTGGCTGAGCGGCGAATCAGAATTTTATAATACATGCACCAACCAGTACCAGCTGTTCAGGAATATACTCAGAAACCACGAAACCGGTTTATGGCACCGGGGCAGGAACTGGACGGGAACACCGGGTGAGCTTTCTCCCGGGTACTGGAACCGCGGTCAGGGCTGGGTGCTGCGGGGCATAGTAAACAGCCTGGAATACCTGCCAAAGGATTCGGTTTACTTCTCAATGATGATTGAAGTATTAAAGGAATTTACCGGGGACCTGCTAAAATACCAGGATGTAAGAGGGATGTGGCATCAGTTAGCGGATCACCCTGAATCCTATCCTGAAACAAGCGGTACTGCTATGTTTGTCCATTACCTGTACAAGGCCTTCCACCGGGGCTGGCTCTCCCGGGACCCATTCATGAATGCTGCTGAGAATGCCATTAAATCCCTGCTTGGTTTTGTGCGGGAGGATGGAACCATACTGAACACCAGCCTTGGAGCCAGTCCCCAAAGTAGTATTGAAAGTTACCTTTACAAACCTGCCGTTCCGGGAGATCCTCATTCCGCCGGTTACATGCTTATGGCCTGTGCCGGACCCTACCTGGCCAGATCCCCTGTATCCATGGTATAATATTGTCAGCACACCGGTCAGCAAACCTGTCTGAAACCTGTCTGAAACCTGAGCTCTGATCAGCCACTAATTATTTTGTACGGATCAGTCGTATCACATTTTTCTCCTTTTCGGCTCCGACAAGATTATCCAAGCGGTATATAATCATCCCCTGTTCATTTCCCGGATTGTCCAAAAATCTTATTTTTACAGTAAAATAAATAAGCGCCCTATTTAACAACCTTGAACTATGAACCCGGTATTTCATTCAGTGGTCCTCTTTGTTACAGATATTAAGAGATCCAGGGAATTCTACACTTCTGTCCTGAAACTGGAAATCGAATATGATTTCGGGAAAAACATCGCTTTTAAAAACGGCCTGTCGATCTGGGAGATCATGGAAGACCACCCTATCGCTGCTACAGGCGAACACAATGAAACAGGTATTAAAAAAGCCTTCGAGGTATATTTCGAAACGGAGGACCTGGAGAGCATACAATCAGGTATTGCAGAATACCGGCTGGAATACCTTCATGATATGCTGGAGGAGCCATGGGGACAACGAACCATCCGCTTTTATGACCCGGATAACAACCTGATCGAGGTTGGGGAAAGCATGCATGCCTTTGTCAGCAGGATGGCGGCTTCAGGTTTGTCCGAGCAGGAGATTGCTGAAAAGACCACCATACCTGCCGAAATCGTCAGGAAAATCCTGTCCGGGACCTAGATCATTGAAGTTCCTCGCCGCAAGCGGCATGAACCGGAACGAAGTGGAACTCGACGGAGTCAATGCGCTCGCAGGATTGAGAGTAAAACCAGGATTTTATGGTTCGGGTTCAGAATTCTATCCTGTAGCTCAGCACCGGTATAATTCCCATCTGCGTGTATGTCTCCACCGACTGGGTCTCACTGTCAAAATAATCACCCATAATATTCAGCCTGTTGATCACATTCTGTATATCGAGCTCGATGACGTGGCTGCTCCTGTTTCTTTCCACGCGGTAATGTGCTTTAAAATCAAACCTGATAAAATCCTCCCTCTTTTCAGAATATGCCTTATCCGAATCCCTGACTGTATATCCTTCCAGGATAGAGCTTTCAAGATTTACAGGAGTATATCTTTGTCCACCGGCTATTATACTCCTCAGGCTGATACCTATAGTTCTGGGAATGATTTCCTTACCTAACGCAAACTCTTTACCCGCAAGCACATTGAAAATATAATTGCCGTTATAGCGGGTATCCCGTTCGACTCCGTCACTGCCTGTATACCTGGATTCATACAGGGATCCGGTTACCAGGAAATAATAGTTATTGGTAAAGAATTTCTCAAGGGTTATCTCGGTTCCGTAATTTGTACCTGTACCCTTATTCGACAGTCGTTGCGTAGCGATACCATAGCTGTGGTTCAGAGCGGAAAAAGAGCTGAGGGTATCGGCTTCAACCGGTATCCTGTAAAGATCCTGGTAATATAATTCTGTTTTCAGTTTCAGGTCTTTTGTCAGCATATATTCATAAGCCAGTACATAATGACGGGCCTTTGCCAGTTCCAGCTCCTTGTTGGGCCTGCTGAAAGAGCCATCTTCTGAGTATACACGGGCAAAATAATTGGTTAGGGTCTCCACCTTTGAATGTACCCCTATACCGGCACTGAATGACTGCCTGGGATGAAACTGCCACTTCATTCCAATCCTGGGTTCGATAGAATAATTCCCGTTGAGTTTCAGATAAGTATGGTGAAATCCCGAATTAAAACTGAGATTTTCAGTAGCCCGGAATCTCCAGCCAGTATAGGTCTGCACCATAGCTGTCTGTCCGTCTTCATCAACCTCTGCAATCATTCTTCCTTCTTCCTCATTGAAATGATCTGTAAAAACATTAAAACCCATATGACTGTAAATCACCCCTGCCTTTAAATAATGCCGTGAATTAATCTTATGATTCAGGGATGTCTGGGCTTTATAGCTGGTATAATTAAAATCCTCCCGGCCCCACAGCTGAAAGGCATCCGATTCATTCAGTTCGGAATAACTCCAGACATTTCTTGAACCTGTGACTGCCAGTGTGCTGTTTATATATGTATTATCTCCCAGGAGGAACAGGTGTTTTATCCCTGATACTCCCATATCTGTGGCAAAATCATTATGCCAGTCGGAATAATCTTCGATGATCTTGCTCATGCCACCTAGTCCGAACAAAGAGAAACTACCTGCCCGCCTGGTTGGGACATGAATATTAAAAGTCAAATCCTGAAATTCGGGGACGGCATCCCCGGCAATCTTGATACCTATGGTATTCAGCATGGCAAGTGAGGAATACCTGTAATTTAAGAGGTAAGATGCCTGCTGTCCCTGAACGAGGGGTCCCTCGGCCGAGCCTTCAAATCCTATGATTCCTGCCTGCAGGGTATATTCTCTCTGTTCGTTATTTCCTTTGCGGAGGTTAATATCAAAAACCCCCGAATAGGCATTTCCGTATTCTGCCGGGAAGGCTGCAGTATAAAAATCCGACTTGTCCATTGTGGTGCTGTTCAGGATACTTATTGGTCCCCCTGTTGCCCCCTCCTCGGAAAAATGATTGGGATTGGGGATTTCCACTCCTTCCAGGCGCCACAATAATCCACGGGGGGAATTCCCCCTTATTATTATGTCGTTGTTCCCACCCGGGTCAGCTGCCACTCCGGCATAGGAAACTGCCATCCGTGCCGGATCATGAAACCCCCCAGCATAACGCTTGGTTTCTTCCACTGTAAATGACCGTGCACTTACAGTAGCCATTGTGTTCAGAGCATCTCCCTTGTTCCGGCCGGCAATCACGGTAACTTCCTCGAGCCGGATCAGTGACTCCGTAAGCTCTATGTTCAATATAACTTCCTTCCCGGAGCCAAGCAGGACGGCATTTATTGTTTTTGGTTCATACCCGAGGTAAAATACATTGATATCGTATCTTCCCACATGTAATTTCTCAAACTTAAAAGCTCCGTCATTATCCGTAATGATTCCGACCAGTGGGTCTGTACCTGCAATGACAAGACTGACCCCTACCAGGGGTATCTTCGTATCGGCATCTGTAACCCTCCCCCTGATCGTCTGGGTCGGTTGATGCGAAGCATAAACCGCTGATATATTTATGGATAGTATAATTAAAATGTTCAGGATTATTCGTTGCATGGTTTCTTGTTTTTCAGCTCAGCTTTAGAAAATGCTATTCACCAATAACAGACAGATCAATTTCACACGGGTTGCAAATTTTATTTATTGTATTTTTATTTGATTATAATCTCAACATGCAGGCACTTGCTTTCAGGGGCATTAGGAATATAGTCTATGAAGAGATCCCGGACCCGGTAATCAGGGACCCCGGTGATGCCATAGTAAGGATAAAGTATTCAGCTGTTTGCGGATCTGACATGCATGTCTATCATGGCAGGGAGGCCGGATTGGATATTGGCACGGTAATGGGTCATGAATTTGTCGGTGAGATCGAGCAGGTTGGTAAGTCCGTGAACGGTCTGAAAAGAGGAGATAAGGTGGTCAGCCCTTTCACCACCAGTTGCGGTGAATGCTATTTCTGTCGCAGTGGTCTGACTGCACGCTGTTCATCAGGAGAATTATTCGGCTGGGTTGAAAAGGGAAAAGGGCTGCATGGCGGCCAGGCTACCCTTGTAAGGGTTCCTATGGCTGATTCTACACTGGTAAGGTACCCGGTACAGGTCTCTACACGGCATGCCCTGCTCAGCGGTGACATATTGTCCACAGCTTATTTCTGCGCTGAAATGGCCGGTGTTAAGCCTGGTAAGGCATACGCTGTTGTAGGCTGCGGTCCGGTGGGACTGCTTACCATTATGAGTGCCTTCGAACAGGGTGCCGAACGCGTCTTTGCCATAGACAGCGTCCCGGCCCGGTTGAAAATGGCAGGTGAACTGGGAGCTGAAGCCCTTGATCTCGCAGATGATCCTGCAGCATTTATCAGGGAAGAAACCGGCAGTGCAGGTCTTGCAGCTGTGATGGAGGCAGTTGGCAGTAAAGACGCCCAAAAGCTGGCCTTTGATATTGTCTCACCGGGAGGTATCATCTCTGCCATAGGAGTGAACACTTCCGCAGATTTTGCCTTTACACCGGCAGATGCCTATAATAAGAATATCAGCTTCCGGACGGGCAGGTGTCCTGCCAGGCATTATATGGATATAGTACTTCCAAAACTGGCAGAGGGCAGCCTGGACCCGGACCGGGTCATAAGCCATGTACTGCCCCTCCCGGAGGGCCCCCGGGCATATGCTATGTTCGACAGGAAAGAGGATAATTGTCTGAAGATCCTGCTGGCCGCAGATACGGATCATCAGCATTAGGGGAATTTAACAGATCCGGGGCAACTGTTCACCGGCAATCATATCAACAATCCGTGTTGACCCAATAGAAGTTACCATTCGCAGTATACCCGGGTGATCTTTGCTTACTGTACCTATAAGGGCAGCTTCCTTTCCCAGGG
This sequence comes from uncultured Bacteroidaceae bacterium, assembly GCA_964540005.1. GTDB lineage: Bacteria > Bacteroidota > Bacteroidia > Bacteroidales > SM23-62 > CAZILN01. The sequence continues at coordinate 9,465 of CAZILN010000302.1, forward strand.
GATGGGCATGCAGGATATCCAGTACCTGTTGTGCCTCTTCGGCAGGCACTATGAAAAGCATCTTTCCCTCGTTAGCAATATACAGGGGATCCAGTCCCAGTATCTCACAGGCTCCCCTGACCTCCTGTGAAACCGGAATGTCATTTTCTTTCAGAAGCATACCCCTGCCGGAAGACTGGCATATCTCATTCAGGGTTGAGGCAATACCTCCCCGGGTCGGGTCCCGGAGCACACGAATATTTTTTGTGTTTTTCAGAACTTCCTCTGTCAGTTCATTCAGAGCCGCCGTATCGCTCTTTATAGCTGTCTCAAAATCGAGTCCTGATCTCGCAGACATTACCGCCACTCCATGGTCCGCAATCCTGCCGCTGATTATTATGGCATCACCCGGCGAGCATTTTTTCGGGTCAATTTCTATGCCGTCCATCACCCTGCCGACACCGGTGGTATTAATAAAGATCTTATCCCCGCTACCACGGTCGACTACCTTTGTATCACCTGTAACTATGATAACTCCGGCCTTTTCAGCGGCCCTTTTCATTGCCAGTACAATTTCCCAGAGTTCTTCCATTTTCAGGCCTTCCTCAAGAATAAAACCCACGGTGAGATATAATGCCCTTGCACCACAACAGGCCAGGTCATTAACAGTGCCGTTTACTGCCAGTTCACCGATGCTGCCACCAGGAAAAAAAATAGGCCGGACCACGAAAGAATCAGTAGTAATGGCCAGTTTTCCTTCCTTAACCGGGAAAACCGCCCCGTCATGTTCTGCTGACAGGAGATCATTATCAAAAACCGGAAGGAACATATCCCTGACCAGCTGGTGAGACAGTGTTCCACCACTTCCATGAGCCAGGGTAATTACCGGGTATTTATTGATAGGTATAGGACAAGTCAGTTCAAATCCCATCTGTTTATGTCTGCTTTGAATTAAATGACTGCTCACTGTTTGCCTGCTTCTTTCTGAACCTGTAATATGCAGAACAGGCTCCTTCCGAAGAAACCATGGGAGCACCTACCGGGTGTTCAGGGGTGCACTGGTCTGCGAAAGCCGGACACTGATCCGGGTTCTTCAGACCCTGTAAGATCTCACCGGCAATGCAAATTTCATTCTCCACGGTCCGGATACCGGTCAGGTCGAACCTGTTCCCTGCATCAAACTCCCTGTAGTCCGCTGACAGACCATAACCGCTGTCAGCTATCCTGCCTATCCCTCTCCAGGTCTGGTCCTGAACTGTAAATACTTCCCTAAGCAATTCCTTTGCCAGTTTGTTCCCTTCACGGGTGACAGCCCTTCCATAGGCATTTTCCACCTTAAATTCTCGGTTCTCAAGCTGCCTGATGGTCATTAAAATACCCTGTAAGATATCTACCGGTTCGAAGCCTGTTATAACCACCGGCACATGATACTCGCTTGCTATGGGGATGTATTCTTCATATCCCATTACAGTGCATACATGGCCGGCAGCCAGAAATCCCTGGATATTGTTTTCCGCAGAGGATAAGATGGCCCTCATGGCCGGGGGCACCAGTACATGCGAACTGAGAATGGAATAATTCATGATCCCTCGCCTCCTGGCTTCTTTTACAGACAGGGCATTAGCCGGTGCAGTTGTTTCGAAACCTATTGCCAGGAAAACCACCTCTTTATCAGGGTTCCCGGCAGCAATTTTAAGTGCATCCAATGGTGAATAAACCATCCTTACATCGCCACCGGTAGCTTTGACTGCCAGAAGGTCGCGCGCGGATCCCGGGACACGCATCATGTCGCCGAATGAGACCAGGATAACATCATCCCTTTCTGCCAGGAGAATGGCCCTGTCTATGGTTTCCAGAGGAGTGACGCAGACCGGGCAACCAGGACCATGGACCAGCTTAATACCTGCCGGGAGGAATTCCTCCAACTGGTACTTCATGATAGAATGGGTCTGGCCGCCGCAGATCTCCATGATGGTCCAGCTTCCCTTGTTCAGCCTGTGCAGCTCATCTGACAGCTTGCGTACCAGCCGGCCATCTCTATATTCATCTATATATTTCATTCGTCATGAATGCAACCGCTTCGCTCTCTCAGGTTTCAAGCTTTTGGAGTGTCATCAGAATACTTGATCATCCGGTTCGGTGTTTTCTTGCATTTCCCCCAGTTCCCTGAGAAGCTTCAGTGTTTCCTGTGCCTCCTCTTCATCAATTATATTAAGGGCCATGCCTACGTGTGCAAGTATATAATCCCCTATCCTTGTTTCAGGCAGCCATTGCACACTAACCTCTTTGATAATACCTGAAAAATCAACCTTTGCCATTCTTAATTCGGGATTGCTTTCATCGATTGAAAGTACTTTGCCCGGTACTGCTAAACACATATCTAACCTCTTTTTCAAACTGTTTTCGGTACCGGCGAAAATACAGAAAAAAAAACTAAACTCTGGGTAAGATTGCTTAAATAAAGTTACTTTTATAGAATGAAACGAACATAAAAAAATTTAATCAGATTTTTTCAAACAAGACTGATTAAAATTTTTTATGTGAGAGCGATCGCAGGGAGCGGTTACAGATGTGCTAAAATGTTTTTATAAATTAATAATCAATTATTTATAAAAACATTTTACACTTATGAAACGAATCATGTTATGAGGCCTCTTTTAAGCTTGTTTATTGTTTCACTGTTCATAACAATGGTTCTGTCCGGGTGCCGGACTGACAGGAAAGGCATTGACTACAATGGCCAGGAATACAAGGAGATCAAAGCTAAACTGGCAGATGGCTGGAATACATGGAATACATACTCTGTTCTTTCACACGTCCTTCTGCCGGAAGCACTCAGCATCAACTTATATGCTCATGACAGTGCCTCCGACAGAACATTGAAACAGGCATTTATCGGAAATAAGGTCCCGGGATCGGAAGTGATTATCCCAGGGGATCATGCCAGTGACGGTAGTTACACCGACCTGAAGATCTACTTTGAGAGCCTCTCCTTTCGTGTTCAGACCAGTTCCAGTAACGACAGCATTTACCTGCTTATAACACCTCTGCAGGACAGTCTCAACTACGGATCCCTTACCCTTCAGGCAGGTGTAATGTGGAACAGGGCGGGTGAAATACTACCGGAAAATAACTGCATGCATGCCGTCCTGCCCGGCAAACAGATCAAAATATATCCCTCAGGTACAGAATACGAATTTCATATCAATGATACCAGCTTTGAATTCAACCTTAGCGATACTATAGGAATCTCCAGCGGGAAGCCCCTTGAACTGGAGGAAATCGTAGACAAAATCGAATCCGCAAAGAAAAACTTTCAAAGCTCCAGGGACACTACTCCTGAGTTTGCTGATATCCTTGATGCCATTCAATCAGTAACAGCATGGAACACTATCTATGATCATAAAGAAGACAGAGTTATTACTCCCAGTTCCCGAATATGGAATGCGGGTTGGAACGGATATGTCCTTTTCTGCTGGGATACTTATTTTGTGTCCTACATGCTTTCTGTCTTTAACAGGGAACTGGCCTATGCCAATGCTATCGAGATGACCAATGAGATCACTGAATCAGGATTTGTTCCTAATTTTACTGCTGCTAACGGCCTCAAAAGTCTTGACCGGTCGATGCCCCCTGTTGGCTCCCTGATGGTAAAGGAAATTTACAGGAAATACAGGGAAAAGTGGTTCCTTTGGGAGGTGTATGACAAGCTGCTTTCCTGGAACAGGTGGTGGCCCGAAAACCGTGATACCGATGGCCTGCTTTGCTGGGGGTCCAATCCTTACGACCCGGTTTATGATGACGAATTTGAAAAGGTGCAAAATGTTTTGCAGGGAGCAAAATATGAATCAGGGCTCGATAACTCACCCATGTATGATGGAGCGGTTTTTGATTCAGTGACCCACCAGATGAAGCTCTCAGATGTAGGATTGAATAGCCTGTATATTGCTGATTGTAAAGCTCTGGCTGAAATTGCCAGCGAACTGGGGGAAGAAGCCGATGCAAGGGAGCTTCTGCGCAGGGCCAACCGCTATGCAGAAAACCTGGAAGAAATGATGTGGGATAAGTGGTTCGGTTTACACCTGAACAGGTATACAGATACAAAAGAACTATGCAAGAGGATATCACCCACAAACTTCTATCCGATGCTGGCTGCATCTACCACCCCCAAACGTGCGGACAGGATGATCAATTATCATTTTTTTTATAAAAAGGAATTTTACGGGGACTGGATTATTCCCTCAATTGCGCGTAATGATACTGCTTATTCAGATAACTCTTACTGGAGAGGCAGGATCTGGGCTCCGATGAATTTCCTGGTCTACCTGGGACTAAGGAACTATGACTTCCCGCGAACCAGGAAAAAACTCTCCGACAGATCGGCAGCACTTTTTCTTAAGGACTGGAAGGATCACCGGTATGTGCATGAAAACTACAATGCGGAAACCGGTGAAGGGGATGATGTCCCGAACAGTAATAATTTCTATCACTGGGGAGGTTTGCTGGGAATGATATACCTGATTGAAAACGGCTATGTCCTTCCTACGGAAATCCCACTCAACCAGGAGTCGCAGTAGCAGACCGGCCGCAGTATCCCAAGCTGTCTTTTTTTTCAGATTATCATCCCGGAATTGCATGTTTAAATTATTATAACTAAATTAAACATTAACTCTTCAAGTGATCTAATGAGCACCCGGTATTTCATCAAATTATGCTATAAGGGAACACACTTCCACGGATGGCAGGTCCAGCCAAAGTCACCTACTGTACAGGCTTGCCTGAACCACGACCTCAGCATCATTCTGGGTGAATCTATCCTTACCACAGGTGCGGGAAGAACTGATACCGGTGTCCATGCCAGGAATTTTTATGCACACTTTGATTCCATGCAGGAAGATCTTGACATGGATGAAAAGCTGATCTACAGACTCAACGGAAAACTCCCCAGGGATATTTGTGCAAGAAGCATTGTAAGGGTAATCAGCGATGCCCATGCCAGGTACAGTGCCCTGTCCAGAACCTATGAATATCACATTGTGCGCATGAAAGATCCCTTTTTGCATGAATATGCCCATGCCTTATACGGGGACATTGATACGGACAGTGTTGAGGAAGCCACAAAAACGCTTTTTGACTATTCTGACTTCGCCAGTTTCAGCCGGACCAATTCCTGTGTAAAAACCTATACCTGTAAGATACTTCAGGCAGACTGGAGATTTTCTGAAGAGGTAATGGTTTTTACGATTATTGCTGACAGGTTTCTCCGGAATATGGTCAGGGCTATCGTTGGTACCCTTATTGACGTTGGATTCGGCAAGATCAGTGTGGATGATTTCAGGGGGATCATCGAGAATAGAAACCGGTCCAGTGCCGGTGCTTCGGCCCCTGCCAAAGGTCTCTTCCTGACCGGTGTCGAATACCCGGAGGAAATTTTTTTATAGATCCCGCCACTTATAAATATTGAATCCCAATCCCCATTCTATATAATCAGACTGCCAGTTATCCGGAAGCTTCAGAGCATAGCGGAAGAAAATATTTCTGGTAATATCTATTCTCATGCCGATCCTGCCATACCAATTACCGGTCACATCCCTGTTATCCAGTGGAATGCCCAGCTGGGTAACCAGGGTAAAGCGGTTTACCATTAATTCATGGCCAGCCTGAATACCATGGTAGACCCTGTCCTTTTTCGATAGTTCTTCCAGTGGAATACCGTATTCCTCACTCAGTGATTCGTCGCTGAAAATATCCAGTCCTGCGACTATCTTCCCCTTGTGAGAATAATGGCGGGCTGCCGCCAGGCTGGCCGTAAAAATTGAATAAACAAGGTCTCTTTCTTTGTAGTTGTATTCAGGAGTAGCCACTCCCGCATTGGCCACCAGGTAAAACTCCCATCCAGGAATAAACTCAGGGATCTTATGCCTGATCTGCGCTGGCAATGATTTTTTTTGGCTGTATCCGGAACTTTTTTTCTGAAGAAGATCAGGAAAGCTTACAATAAGTGATCCGTTCAATGTAAGCAGGTTTATGCCCCTCTGCGGGGTCCTTATCCTGCCATTTGAAAAATGTGTATGATTACCCCCTATTCCCAGTACCAGGAATTCTGTAAGCCTTACCCTTCCCTCAAATCCCAGTGAAACATGGCCGTTGTATTCTGATCCTATAGCCACCTGGCTGGGATTATCGACCGGGTCATATTCAATAAAATTGCAGGCCATACCTATTGCAAAATCATAATGCAGGCTTATGCTTCCGTCTCCGAGCAGGGATTTATTATAATAAAAATAGACGGACCTGGGCTGACCCAGCGGATTATCCCGCGGGTTTAACCGGCACTGATAGAATCCTATACCGTAATCAGGATAATTATGGATCTCCTGCCATCGTTTCCTGCCATAGGAACTAAATCCCAGGCGCACCTCCCCAGACGAACATGGATTAAGTTCAATGCTGCTTTCGAGCACCGGAGTATCGGTAGGCAGGACCTTACCGTACTGTGTTTTCAGGGAGACTGTCAGGATCCTTGGTAGCTTAAGGTAGGCCATACTGGAATCGGCTCTCAGAAAATCAAGTGGCTGGGCCAAGGTTTCAGAGCACAGAAGGAGAAAAAAATATATGATAAAACCGGCTCTCACTGCAAAGCTTTATCTTTAGGATGAATTTACAAAAATAGAAAAGGAATAATAGTATGAGCAATTTATGAGAAGATCAGACAGGATCCATGGGTATGTTTCCATGTAGTAACTGACATAAAAATGACAACAGGCGAAGATCCCTGCAAGGACTGGAGTATGAAGTATAAAAGTGTCACAGGATACGGCTGGGCCGGGATTGTCAATGATCCCGAAGAAAAAATAGTCGGACTGAATATCCTTATGGCGCACTACACCAGCAAGGGACCTTTCATATTTACCGAAAAGAACCTTGAAGAAACCACAGTTGTCCGCATAGTTATTGATAAGATGACCGCCAAGAGATCATAATAACGGGGCTGTCTCAAAAGTAGGCAGTCCCTTTCTTTTTTCCCTTTCACTTGCTTTAATTAAAACGGCACTTCAAAATTTTATAAAGAACAAATTTTGGCAGGTGCCTTTTTTAATCAAACCAAGCACATAAAAAACAGGATGTAAATTGTTGATAACTAGTTAAAAAGAAGGGGGATGCCACATTCATGCGCATGAAAGAGGATTACATGCGCAATGGACAGCTGAAACCCGGATTACTTGCCCTGGCCCACAACCTTGCAAAACTGTCCAATTAGGGGTTACTATGTCTCTAAATCAAATCGACATATTCCTTATAAAAGATTGAAAAGGATATTTAATATCCTTGAAAAGATGTAATAAAGGGCCGAATCAATTTGATTTGAGACGGCCCCGTTATCGGCTTAATTTAGTTGAGTTTAAATTCCACAGGCATAACAAACTGGACCGTAACTGATTTGCCGCGTTGTTTTCCCGGCATCCAATCAGGCATCAGGTATACGGCTTTAAGGGCTGCTTTATTGAAGATCTCATTGCTGGATCTTATTACAACGGCATCCTTCACCTTACCTTTGGCATCTACAATGAACTGAACATTAACTTTCCCTTCAAGCCCTTTTGCTTTGGCTTCCTCGGGAAATACAAGGTGCTCATGCACATATACAGTCGCTGAATCAAAATGATGGCCCTGGAATTTAGGCATCTCCTCCACAATAAAAAACAACTCCCCTTCAGGCGTCATGTCATTCTCCGGCTCCTGGGGTTCCTGAGGTTCCAATAAAGGTTCCCGGGATTCCGATACAGCTTCGCGGGCATCCGGTGGATCATCAAGCATGATGGTTTTTCTCTTCATCTCTATTTCCATCACCTGTTTTACGGCCAGGACCTGGGTCTCGTAGCCAACGAAGGATATAACCAGGATGGCATCAGGCTGGTTGACCTCTAATTCAAACGTGCCATCCATGTCACTCGTTGTTCCGTGGGTAGTGCCTTTTATGAGGATAGCTGCTCCCGGCAGGGGACCACTGTCCTCTTTATCAATTACCGTACCCTTAACATGGATAGGTTTATCCGATTGTCCCTTAACGGGGGGGCCCTTTGTAAAGGCCATCAGCATCAGGACCAGCAAAGGGATAGCCAGCAGTGCTTTTAAAACAGAAGAATTCTTAGATACTTTTTTTGTCATCATGATCATTCTTTTTTTAGTTAGGGATTTACTGAATGTATTTGCAAGCCTTAATACCTCAGCACCCGTAACCTGATTGATCAGGAGTGCTATATATTGTTTTGAATTATGCATGTTTATCAGTACACTCCGGTCGGCCTGGTATTCGTGGTTCTCCCTCAGGACTTTTGAATAAAGCCACACGAATGGATTGAGCCAGAAGAGTGCGATGGTCAGTTCAATGATTATCAGATCAATAAAGTGTAAATGCTGTATATGTGCCCGTTCATGCCTGATGATGTCTTCAAGTCCGCATACCTCCCTGCTGGCTGAATCTATATAAATAGTGCGGAACAGTGAAAAGGGGCCGCAGGCACCATTGATGAATACGACTTTTATTCCCTCATTATCAATTGAGTTTCCCATATTACCTGTTTTGCGAAACCTGGTATATTGCAGCAACAGCCTGGTTGCAATCAGAAAACTGACCATAAAATACAGGATTAAAAGCAAGCTGTTCCAGGAAAACCCTGTTCCCGGAACTACACCCTCAGACTGAGCAGATATGACGGGAATATAATCAGGAGCCAGGTTGATAATCATTACGGGTATTTCACCACCTGTCCCTGAAAACATTTCAAGACGGATTGCAGGAATAATAAAGGAAGCGAAAAGACTGACAATCAGGTAGATCCTGTTAAAACCGAAAAATGTTTCCTTCCGTAATAACAGCATGTATAAGCCATAGAAAAAGGCCAGACATACCGTGGTCTTGAACAGATAGATTAACATACTATTCATTATTCTCAGGATTATTGCCGGGATCCTTTCCGGCCATTTTTAACATCTCTTCCATATCTTCCAGGTCCATATCATATTCCTTTGCGAAAAAAGCTGCCATGCGGGGAAAGGAATTATCAAAATAGTCTTTCATAAAATGCCTGAAATGCACCCTGGTGTATTCATCTTTATTTACTAACGGAAAATATTCATAAGTATTTCCATAGGCCTTATGGTCTACAAATCCTTTCTTCTCAAGTACCCTTATAACAGTTGAGATAGTATTATAGGCCGGTTTGGGCTCAGGCAATTCACCGATAACATCATGCACCAGTCCCCGCTCCAGTTTCCAAAGGATCTGCATTACCTGTTCTTCGGCTTTGGTTAAACGAATCATATCAAAAATTTAATTAGGCTTGCAAATACATGACAATGTTACAACTATAACTGCAGTTTTTCAACTATTATTATAGTTATTTAACTGTCACAATAGTAGTAATTTTATTAATACATCTGTAAATCATTATTTTTCAGTTCTTTATCATTTAATTTAGAATAAATATAAATTTTCCCGGAATAGTATTCTATCTTTAAGATTCGTCAATTCCAGTATTATCCCGAACTTCTGACTTGCATGAAATCAAATACAATTACATACCTGGATTTATTATTACTGATACTGATAATATTTTTTTCCTGTTGCAACCGCGAGGAAGAACCCGGCAGGATTATATATACAGATGCCAGCCAGCCGGTAGAGGAACGTGTTGAAGACCTCTTGGGGAGGATGCGCCTGGATCAGAAGATCTCTCAGATGATCCTGATCGAACGTAGCAACCTCAATAGCGATGAAGAAATTACTTCATTTAATATTGGAGCACTATACAGCGGCGGAGTCATAGTTCCCACGGATAATTCTCCTGCATTCTGGGCAGATATAATTGACCATTACCAGTCCCTGGCCCTTGAGAATGAACTTGGCATCCCTATATTGTATGGGACGGACGCTGTACACGGCCATAATAATGTTAAAGGAGCTGTTATTTTTCCCCATAATATAGGACTGGGATGCACGCGAAATCCCTCTCTGGTGGAACAGGCTGCCAGGATCACAGCCCTTGAAATTAAAGGAACAGGTATTAACTGGACTTTTGGTCCATGTGTCGCAGTTCCGCGCGATGAGCGATGGGGTCGTACCTATGAAGGCTTCGCAGAAACACCTGAACTGACCGGCCAGATGGCTGCAGCCATGATTAAGGGATTACAGGGGAGCATATCCGGTATTCTGTTTCCATCCTGGCATGCGCCAAGCATTATCTTGGTGACGGGGGAACATCTGATGGAAAGAATAACGGGAATATGATACTCGATCTCTCCACACTGAAGGAAATTCATCTTCAGGGGTATATTTCAGCAATTGAAGAGAATGTTGGTTCCATCATGTTGTCCGGACATACCTGGAACGGACTGAGTGTTTCTGAAAATTCCACCCTGGTTAAAGACCTTTTATCGGATGAACTGGGGTTTGATGGTGTGCTGCTTGCCACCTCAGGGTATGCAGTAACAGTTTTTAACCAGGGAACCAATATGTATATGACAAATTACCCCTTTGCGACCTTCCTCTATAATATGATAGACCTGGTGGATCGCGATGTGATCAAAGAAGAAAAAATTAATGAATCGGTCCGTAAAATATTGAGGATCAAGTTTGAACTAGGACTTTTCGAAAATCCTTATGCCAACCGTTCCCTTACTTCCAGTATTGGGTCTGATTCCCACAGGCAGATAGCCCGACAGTGTGTCAGGGAGTCTATGGTTCTTCTGACAAACCATGACAACATCCTCCCCCTGTCAAAGGACCTGTCAGGTATACATGTGGCAGGGAAGAATGCGGATAATATTGGAGGGCAATGCGGGGGGTGGACAATCACCCGGCAGGGAAGCAATGGACCGATAACTACCGGAACAAGCATACTTGAAGCCATAAAGGAAACTGTGGCAGACACCAGCCGTGTGAACTATTCTGTGGATTGTATGGAAGCCGAAGGAGCAGAGGTCGGGATAGTTGTTATCGGGGAAAGGCCCTATGCCCTGGAAGGCGGTTACCGGGATGATCTTACCCTTGAAGACGAGTATGTCCCAGGTACCCATTAACTATGGTGACCCTGATTATTCCCCACTGTTACCGTATGGTTATGGAATGGAATATGAATAAAACTGAGAAATAGTCCCAAACCATAAATTTCAGTCCGGGTCCCTGAACATAGCCGCGAGATTGCTTAGAGCTTCTCCGGACATCCGGTTAATGATCCATTCTTTCATCAGGCGGGCCCCCAGTGATTCATAAAATTTTATACTCGGTTCATTCCAGTCCAGGACCGCCCATTCCAGTCTCCCGCAATCCCGCTGCACAGCCAGTTCTCCCAGGTAGCCCAGCATAATCTTCCCAAATCCCTTCCCCCGCTCTTCAGGTATAACATACAGGTCTTCCAGGTAAATACCCGGCTTCCCGAGAAAGGTTGAGAAATTATGAAAATACAGGGCAAAACCAACAGCCTTTCCCTTGTCATACCCTATAATTACCTCGGCATAGGGCCTGTCTCCGAATAGGTATTGGCGCAGGCCATCCTCGGTGGCCACTACCTCATGACTGAGTCTTTCGTAATCTGCCAGTCCTTTAATGAACTCCAGTATCAAAGGAACATCCTTCTCTCCTGCATGAAGTATGGTGAATCCTTCTATTTTGGTTGCTATTTCCATCCTGATATAGTTTTCTGTTGTGCTGAACGCATGCAATTTGGCAAAAAAATCGTAAATTTTTGCATTGAAATTCTTCACTGCTGGCGGTGAGGCAAAAAATAACAACATGCAACAGGATCTGTTCAACAAAGCACAACCTGATCTTAAAAAAGCCATAATCATAGGCGCCTCTTCAGGGATGGGGAGGGAACTGGCCGGAATCCTTGTCTCCAGGGGTTATAAAGTCGGTATTACAGGACGCAGGAAGGAACTACTGGAAGAGATCCGCGCCGGGAACCCTGAAAAGATAGCCATCAGAAGTTTCGATGTTTCCGACCTGTCAAGGACCACCCGTTCGCTGGATGAGCTGATCAGGGAACTCGGGGGACTTGACCTGCTGGTAATGAGTGCCGGAGTAGGATTTTTGAATGAGGACCTGGATATTTCCCCCCAGCTCGAAACTATTGCCACCAATGTTACGGCATTTACAGATATCATGTCATTCGGATTCAATTACTTTCTTAAGAAGAAGTCCGGGCACCTGGTAGGGATCACATCCATAGCGGCCCTTTCCGGTAATAAACTGGCCCCTGCATACAATGCATCCAAGGCATACCAGCTTAACTACCTGCAAGGATTATACAAAAAAGCAAGAGGTATGAAACTCCCTCTATACATCACCGATATTCGTCCGGGCTTCGTAGAAACTGATATGGCCAAGGGTAACAAAAAGTTCTGGGTCGCCAGTCCGGAAAAAGCCGCTTCCCAGATCTATCGTGCAATACAGAGAAAAAAGAGGATCACTTACATTACCAGGCGATGGTCACTTTTTGCCTTTCTGGTATGGTTGGTTCCGCGATGGTTCTAAGTACAGTGGAATAAGTATAAATATCTCCTATCTTTAGCCTGTAATTAAATCAATTTTAGCTAATGAAACGAACCTTCTTACCCGTATTATTGCTCTGCCAGATATTACTGGCGTGCGCACAGCAGAGAGCTGATAATTCCTTTACAGCTGTAGTCGAGGATCCTGTTTATAAAGACAACCAGGGTCCGGTCATCATGATAGATGAAGGACACAATAATTTTCATACCATTGACGGAAGATACAAACCCTTCTCAGAATTCCTGAAGCTAGATGGTTATAAAATGGAACCGCACAAAGGCATATTTACGGAAAAGAGCCTGCAGGATACCAGAATACTGGTAGTTTCCAATGCCCTGCATAAATCGAATACCAGGAATTGGTTTAAACCTGTTCTTTCCGCTTTCAGTGAAGATGAAATCAGGGTAGTGAACAACTGGGTAAAACAGGGAGGATCATTGTTCCTTATAGCCGACCACATGCCAATGGCGGGGGCAGCTGCAGAGCTTGCAGCCTCTTTGGGTGTGGAATTTAATAATGGTTTTGCCATGGACACCGCCAAAAGAGGGCCGGATACTTTCCGTAAGTATGACGGCAGCCTTACTGATCATATTATTACCAGGGGGCGTAACAATAAGGAAGGGATTGATTCTGTGGTTTCATTCACCGGTCAGGCATTCCAGCTACCTGAGACGGCCGAACCCCTGATGGTTTTTCCTGCCGGATATCACATACTAATGCCTGATACAGCATGGAGCTTTCATGCTTCCACCCCGGTACTGGATATACAGGGCTGGTCACAGGGAGCTGTCTGGGAATACGGAAAAGGCCGCCTGGCCGTTTTTGGGGAAGCAGCCATGTTTACCGCCCAGGTAGCAGGTAACAACCAGGTCCGTGTCGGGATCAATTCGGAGATGGCCCCCCAAAACCACCAGTTCCTGCTTAATATTATTCACTGGCTGGATCGAATACTGAACTGATATAAATAATTTATGAATCCGAGATCTTTTAAAACAAAGTGTGTACATGCCGGGACCATCCTGGATGATAAAACTTCAGGAACCAACTCACCCGTTTATACATCCACCTCCTTTTCCTATCTGGACCGGGAAGACACGGTTTATCCCAGATACTTCAATTCACCCAATACCGAAGCCCTGAACAGGAAAATTGCAGCCCTCGAGAATACCGGAGCCGGACTGGTATTCTCATCGGGAATGGCTGCTATCAGCAGCACCCTTTTTACTTTCCTTAAAAAAGGGGATCACGCGATTTTCCAGAAAGGACTGTATGGCGGCACCTTTACAATGGTGACCAGGCAACTGGAAGATTTCGGCATATCTTTTACAATAGTACCAGATAATACACCTGATACTTTTGAAAAGGAAATCAGGGCCAATACCCGGCTCATCTATATTGAAACACCCTCAAATCCCCTCCTGTCGATAACTGATATTAAGGCAATTGCCTCCCTGGCCTCCCGTCATCAACTGATCAGCGTAATAGATAATACCTTCGCCTCACCGGTTAACCAGAACCCTGCTGAACTTGGTATTAATATAGTTCTTCATTCGGCCACCAAGTACCTGGGTGGGCATCATGATATCTGCGCCGGTGCCGCTGCTGCAACCAAAGACCATATCCTGGCTATACGTGATACGGCACGTAATCTGGGGGGAAGCCTTGATGCCCAAACCTGTTACCTGCTTGAACGAAGCCTTAAAACACTGGCCATCAGGGTTAATGAACAGAACTCAAATGCCGGACAACTGGCCCTGTGGTTATCGGGACACCCTGCCGTTAAGCGGGTGAATTATCCCGGACTGGAAGATCATCCCGGACATGAAACAGCCAGAAACCAGATGAAAGGGTTTGGAGGAATGCTGTCTTTCGAGCCCGAAAAAGCTGATCCGGTAGCATTCCAGAGAAAACTGAAGCTTATAAGGCCTTCTGTCAGCCTGGGCGGTGTGGATACCATCATCTGCTCACCTGTACTGACATCACACAGGCATTTAAGCCAGCAGGAAAGGCAGCAGGAAGGGATCTCAGACAGGCTTCTCAGGTTATCGGTCGGGATAGAAGATTTTTATGATATCAAAGAGGATATTGAACAGGCCCTTTCATGAACCCGGGAATTAATTACTACTTTTGCCAATTAAAGCCGCCACTTATCAGCTAAGGTATTATATTCCTGAAACAGGATTTTACATAAAAAATCACAGGTGAAAAATAAGAAACAAATCAGATGGATCTTACTGCTACCACTGGCCATTATCATTCTATCGGCCCTTTTTTTTCTTCAGAACAGATCTTCTCAAAAAGGTGAACTGGATAAATCTGAATTAAGAACCATAGCGGTCATGCCTTTTCAGAACCTGACCGGCGACAGCTCTTTCGATCACCTTGAAATATCTTTCCAGGACCTGCTCATTAACAAACTGGCCAGTTCCAGGGAACTGTCTATCAGGCAGCATGAAACCATGTTTGATATTTTAAAGACCACCGGTTACCTTGAAATTGCAGGTGTCAGTCCGGCTCAGGCCAGGGAAATCGGTGAGATCCTGAATTGCCGGACAGTCATTCATGGCAGCATACATAAAGCGGGCAATTTACTGAGAATTACTACCAACCTGCTTGATTCCAGGAGCGATGAGGTATTCAATACCTACGAAATTACCGGTGATCTGGACAAGGATTTTTTCCTGATGGCTGACTCACTTTCGGATATGATCAAGAATTTCCTTGAGATCAAGCTTATAGCCCATGACCTGGAAGCTGAAGCAAAGGAAATAGAGTATACGAGTTCTTCAGAAGCATACAGGTTTTTCGTAGAGGGCACCCAGTTATTCTTTGAACTGGATTTTCCTGCCTCGATACAGTCATTTCACAGGGCCATAGAAATTGATTCCACATTTACCCTGGCCGTTCACTTCCTGGCGGTCGCCTACCTGAATAATGATATGCCTGAACAGGGAAAGTACTGGTTGATGAAAGCGGACCGCGACCGGGAAAACGTCCCGAGAAAAAACCAGTTATACATAGACCGGTTCAAGGCAGAAATAGAAAAGGACCAACAGGCAGTCATAGAATACCTGAGGCAGATAACCGAAATTGATCCCTATTACAGGATCGCCTGGTTTGACCTTGGGATGAATTATAATATCCTGGAACAATACGACAGGTCAATTGATGCCCTGAAAACAGCTATGAAAATTAATGAGCGTCAGGGACATAACTGGCAGTGGGCCCCGTTTTACGTCACGCTGGGAGAAGCTTATCATCACCTGGACCTGCACCAGATAGAGAATGAAGTATATAATACGGGCCTGAGCGTCCTGCATGACGAACCGATGATCATTTACAGGCAGGCAATTTGCGCCTTGTCCCAGGACAACCAAAGTGATGCAAGTTTTTTTATATCAAAATACACCAGCCTTTTAGAAGAAGAGGGGGCATTGGAGGAATTCAGGATCCTCAGTAAGCTGGGAGAGATGCATTATCTTGCCGGGAAATATGAGGAAGCTGAATCATATTACCGCCAGGCACTGGAGGCTGATCCACAGAACCTGAACCTTACGAATCAACTGGCCTGGTTCCTCATTCATACCGAACGTGGTATCGAGGAAGGGACCGAACTGAACAGCAGGACGCTTCAGTCCGACCCGGATGATTATAATTACCTTGAAACCAGGGGAATGGCCCTCTACAGGAGCAGAGATACAGAAGAAGCCCTGGAGATCCTGCAGAAGGCCTGGGAGCTGAGGCCTGACTATAAACACAGCCATAAAGAATACATTCAGCTTGCGGAAGCTTCGGTTGCCGGACAGATATAAATGGAAAGAAATTAATCTGTATATTCGCTTCAAATTCTGAACATGACCCTGGTAATTGAAGAAGAAAATCTTGAGAAGTTCATCGTCGTGGGTGACCGGGTCCTGATAAAGCCCAAGTCTCCCCAGGAGAAAACCAAAACAGGTTTATACCTGCCTCCCGGCGTTCAGGAAAATGAAAAGATCCACAGCGGTTATGTGCTGAAAGTGGGTCCGGGTTACCCCATCCCTGCCATAAACGAGATAGATGAACCCTGGAAAGACAAAAGTGATGAAGTGAAGTATGTACCGCTTCAGCCAAAGCCCGGGGACCTGGCTGTATACCTGCAGAAGAGCGGTTATGAAATTGAATTCAACAAGGAACGCTACATTGTTATCTCTCATTCAGCTATTCTACTGCTCATAAGGGATTCAGGACTGTTTGAATCATAGTTATGACTGGTCTTCCGGGCCTGCACCACATGTTCAGTGTTCCAGGTTTTTCAGTAAGAGTTCCATGTACTTCTCCCTGAACTCAGGGTCATCGCAATCCTGCACCCCGCAAATATAATCCTTATGAACGCTGACCAGGATGTCGCCGTTATAGGGATCCTCAATAACAAAGGAACTGTCCGAGATAAGATCTGTTGACTGACCGGTAAACCTAAGGTATTTTTCAAGCATTCCATTGAGTTCCCCGCTATCCCCGGCATCAATAATGAATATCTTAAAATCCTCACCATCTGAATAATCGGCAATAAATGCAGAATGTAAAAAATCGAACCCGAGAAAATTTTTAGCTATATAGCGTTCAGTTCTTGCCAGCTTACCGGGTTCAGGTAAGAGTCCGAGTTCCAGGGGCCAGTTATTTTCCTGTTTCAGGGAGCTTTCAACTTCCCCGGCTATGAGCCGGAGGGATTCCTGTACACCCGGTCCTTCAGATGTGGAATATATTTTAACATAATACTGTCCGCTCAGGAAATTGAGTATGCCCTCTCCGCTGTAACCCTCGGCTCCGATCTCGATAAAATGATAATCCGGACTCCTCTCAGAACTGTAGATTCCGAATGTATTATTCGTACTTCCGTGCCGGTATAGCTCTACGTGAACCATTACATCACCTTTCGAATAATCAGCCAGGTGCAGGTCAATAAAATCATAACTGAGATAGGCATCCGCTGCCCCATCGATGATGTCCCATAGGTTACCGGGGGAATAAACCTTCTCATTTACGCTCAGCTCCCAATCCCGGATTTCAGGAAACATATCGCTGCTCCCGTTATCAGAACCGTAAGTGTATTGAGCAATCAGTATGGAAAAAATTAGAGGCAGTAGGAAAATATTTTTTTTCATCGCTCTGGTTTTTACAGGATATAAAGTAAAGATACGAAATTGGATCAGCTCAGCCTTCTGATCAGCTCAAGGCTGGCGCGAACGGAATGATAGGGACATTTCCAGAAACCGACCTTTTCTTCGTTCACATCCGGGTTTCCCTGCCTGTCAACCTTGTAATGCCACTCTCCGTTTTTCCTGTCGATGAAATAACGGTCAATAAAATCCCAGACCTGGATTACCCTGGCGGCAAATTCCTCGTTTCCGTTTATTTCCCATGCATTCAGGAATCCCACCAGGGCCTCGGCCTGGCACCACCACTCCTTATTATAATTTGTTATCTCCTCCGGAGTCCTCTCGTATACCAGTCCACCCGTCTCATCAAAACCCGTTCTCGCAACCGATTCCGCTATGCTGAGGCAAATCTCTTCTGCATCTCCAATCAGTTGGCTGTCATTCAGTATCCTGGCTGCCTCCAGCAACAACCATGTCGTTTCAATATCATGTCCGGGTGAGATCCTGCGGGATTTAAGTTGCCAGTTCTCATCAAAGAAAAGGTTAAAACAGCTCCTGTCCGGTGAAATGAACCTCCCGGTAAACAGAAGACTCAGCTTACGGAGCTGCCCCTCCAGATCACTGTCGGGCCAGACGCTGTACAGTGCTGTATAGGCTTCAAGGATATGCAGATGGGTATTCAGGGTTTTCTGCTCATTGTCATCAATATCGCTCAGCCTGAGATCATCGATTGGCTTCCAGTCCCTGCTGAATGCCTCAAAATACCCTCCTTTCAAAGGATCGTAACTGTATTTTTCCATAATCCGGAACAAGGCTATGGCCCTGTCCAGGACCTGTGCATCCCGGTTTACTTTATAGTATTCTGCCAGGGCGTAAACAGTAAAGGCCAGGGCATAGATCTGGTTCTTGGTTTCCAGGGGTTCTCCTTTATGATCAAGTTTCCAGAACACACCTCCATATTCCCTGTCAATGAAGCGGGATATCAGATAATCACAGGCCCTCTCCGCCATATCATAACAATCATTCTCTACACCGGGTGCATTAATAACAGCCGCAAATGTCCATAGTATCCTGGCATTCAATACGGAGCCTTTAGGTGCTTCCTCCTTGATGCTGCCATCGAACTTCAGTCCCCCAACAAATCCCCCATGTTCCCTGTCGATGGTCCTCGTAATCCAGAAAGGCAATATGTTATTGATTAGGTCTGTCCTGAAAGCATCCCTGACTTTTTTTAATTCCTGTTCCATGAGAAAATGATTTTAAAGTACCTGTCCGGTTCCATGCAAATGTAGTTACAAATGCGGTATCTGTATCCCGGCATGTTAAGAATTGGTTAAAGCACTTTGCTGATTTCCGGAATGTCACTACTTTTATCATATTAGATAAAAGATATAAAAATTATGAAACTCACCAGAAGAAATTTTTTATTTACTTCGGGACTTGCAACAGGCAGTGCCATGCTTCTGCCTCAGGATCTTTTTGCAGGTATGTTTGGCCGGGAAGCATACCAGATGCAGGTATTGCGCAACAATGTCGGGATCTTTACAGAAAGGGGTGGTACCATTGGATGGTACCTCGATAAAAGCGGTGTTGCCGTCATAGATTCCCAGTTTCCTGATCAGGCGATACATTTGATCAAGGAGATCAGTGAAAAATATTCAGGCAGCATAGACCTTTTAATGAACACCCATCATCATGGTGATCATACTGCCGGTAATATTGCGTTTAAGGATCTTGTTAAAAAAGTTGTGGCTCACAGCAATTCGCTTAAGAATCAGAAACAGGCAGCCGAACTCCGGGAGGAAAAAACCGAAGAATTATTCCCCGACACTACCTATGAAAAAACATGGTCGCAAAAGGTCGGGAAGGAAACCATCACAGCCAACTACTACGGAAGGGCACATACCGATGGAGATTCTGTCATTCATTTTGAAAATGCCAATGTGGTTCACATGGGTGATCTGATCTTCAACCGCAGGCACCCTTATATTGACCGGGGAGCCGGTGCTTCCATTGAGAACTGGATTGTCGTCCTTGAGCAGGTCTATAAGAACTTTGATGATGATACGATCTTTATATTCGGCCATTCAGGAGAAGGGTTTGGCATAACCGGCACCCGTGAAGATCTTAAGGCGAAAGGCAATTACCTGTATCAGCTCCTTGAATTTGTCCGGGCAGGCATTAAATCAGGCAAGAGCGTGGATGATATCGTCAGTTCTTCTGATACGGTGCCAGGTGCCGGAGAATGGACAGGTAACGGGTTTGAACGGAATGTCAGAACTGCCTATCAGGAATTAACCGAGGGGTAGAAGGACAGTGAAACAGGAACCTGTTCCGGGTTCAGATGCTACTTCTATGCTTCCTTTGTGCATGAGAATGATCTGCCTCGACAGAGGTAAGCCGATACCGCTTCCCCGCTGTTTTGTGGTATAGAAAGGAATAAAAACCTTATCCAGATCTTCATCTTTGATCCCGTTCCCGTTATCAGACACCCGGATCAGCATATCGTGCCGGCCCTCAGAAACAGAGATCTCCATCCTGATTTCCGCTTGTGTTGTGGAGGAAACTGCATCAACAGCATTACGCAGAAGATTTATAATTACCTGCTCCATCAGATCTGGATCCACAGGAAAGCGTTCCGGTTCTCCTGAAAAACTGATCCCGAAAAGTATTCCCTGTTTCTCCATTTGACCTGCAAACAATGCCGATATTTTATTTACTAATTCATCCGTGACAATCAGCTGCAGGCGCGGTGCCGGGAGTCTCGAAAAATTCTGATAGGCTTCGGTGAATTTCAGCAATCCGTCACTCCTCTCAACAATAGCATTCAATCCATTGCGAAGTTTCCCAACTGTCTGCACATCCTGCAGGGCTGCATCATTACTGACCAGGTCCCTTAAGGACCCGCTAAGAGAAGTTACCGGTGTGACAGAGTTCATTATCTCATGTGTCAGTACCCTGATGATCTTCTGCCATGCCTCCATCTCTGTTTCAGTAATTTCAGACTGTATATTATGAAGGGTAATAATATGGTACCCGGTCTCACCCATCCTGATACCGGATGACTGTATTGAAAAGGGGATTTCTTCACCCCGTACCTTCAGCCTGAGCAGTTTGGTCTTCCCATAAGAGATACTGTCCAGCATCTCATAAATAAGGGGTATGGAACTGGCCATGTCTGATCCTTCAGCAAGAGAATCAAGGTCCAGCATCTTTTTGAACGCCGGGTTGACCAGCTGAACGAGTCCCTGATCATCATAGGAGAGTATGCCCACGCGTACCTGGTCGATAAGGCTTCGTAAATACAGTTCTTTTGTCTCCTTCTGCGTGCTGACAGCTTTATACCTTATATTTATGGCATTCATTACCTGGTATAGTTCCCCGAAAGAACGCCCCCTTTCTGCTCCCGAATATGTACTGGTAAAATCATCATTCTGTATGGCAGAAAAAAACTGTGAGAGATTCCTGTTGGTCCTGTCAATGTAGCGGAAGAATTCAATCAGGGTGAGCAAAATTGCTACAGCCAGGTATACTGCCCTGATTGCATTTCCAGACAGGATGAAGTAAGTACACAGCAATAATAATCCAAATATCAGGATTATTCGAAGCAGTATGTTTATCCTGAAATTCTTAAAAACCATATTTTTCTATCCTCCGGTACAGGGCGCCTCGGGTTAATCCAAGCTCTTCGGCCGCCCTGGAAACATTGCCTCCGTGTTTTTTCAGACACCTGGATATAGCACTTTTTTCAAGTTTTTCAAGGTTAAAATCAGGCTCCTGGTCCATCCCGGCCTCATCTCTTACCGATAACTGAAAATCATTCAGGTTTAACAGCTTACCGTCACTCATGATCACAGCCCTTTCCACTGTATGCTGCAATTCCCTGACATTCCCGGGCCAGTCGTATTTCTGGAGTTTTTTAATGATGTTTTCAGGTAGTTTCAGGTTTCCCTTCCTGTATTTTCTTGAGTACCGTTGAAGGAAATGCTCTGAAAGTAAAGGAATATCGTCTCTCCGCATACGCAGGCTGGGTACTGTTATCTCCACAGTATTGAGCCGGTAAAGAAGATCCTGCCTGAACAGGCTTTGAGTGACCATTTGGGACAGCGGTTGATTGCTCGCGGAGATCAGCCGGATATCCACATGAACGGGCTTATTACTTCCAAGCCGGTATATCTTCCGGCTTTCCAGCGCCGATAATATCTTTGCCTGTAGTGATAAGGAAAGATTGCCTATCTCATCAAGGAAGAGGGTCCCTCCGCTTGCCGCCTCAAACCGGCCAGTACGATCCTCCCGGGCATCAGTAAAGGCACCCCTGGTATGGCCGAATAGTTCCGATTCAAACAGGTTCTCTGATATGGAACCAAGATCCACCGCCATAAAGACCTCGCTCTTCCTCAAGGAATTCCTGTGTATCTCCCTTGCAACAAGCTCCTTACCTGTTCCATTCTCCCCCTGTATCAATACATTTGCATCTGTCCCGGCCACTTTGCGAATATTATCCGTCAGGGATCTCATAGTATGGCTCTCACCAAGCATGCCGCTATACTGGTCCTCGATTATGGAGGACAGCATTTCTTTCTGTGAATTCAGCCGGTTGACCTTCCTTTTTGACCGGCTCAGTTTACAGGCTGCTGAAACGGTTGACAGCATTTTTTCATTCTGCCAGGGTTTCACAATGAAATCGGTTGCTCCCTTCTGTATAGCGCTTACTGCTATATTTACACCCCCATAAGCAGTGATCATGATAACGCTGATGCAATCATCAAGTTCTATGATCCTCTGAAGCCATTTCATGCCATCTCTTCCTGATGTATCCCCCTGTTTGAAATTCATATCCAGGAGCACCACATCGTAATCTTCCTCTGTCAGCCTGGATGTAATACCGCTGGGG